>CANCOG010000215.1 GCA_947379685.1 Flavipsychrobacter stenotrophus
TTCAGGTACTTTATCTGGCGCAGTTTTTCAATTACACCACTTTGATGCTTGATGCGGTTGAGGTACTCTATGATCTGTTTTTGTATGTCTATCAGGTTGTGCCTGCATTCATTCAGCTGTAGTTTCAACAGAATGATAATGCGGTTCAGCTCTTCATCTGATGCTACCTTAAAAAACGTCTGCTCCTCGTCTCCCGAAACCAGGTGATCGGTCTGATTAATGAGTGAATAAATAGTGTTCCGTTTCTCATCGAGGTGCTCGAGCTTTGTTTTCTTTATCTTGTAATTGGGCTCGTTCTTAAATGTATTGTCAATGTTCCTGTTGAGGTCCACCACATTACGCAGGGCAATTGCGCCAATCTTGCGCATCGCCTGCTTTACCTGACGCAGATAGCCGTACTTACGGGTTTCATTGTTTTCCTGCAGGTAATAAACAATATTCTGCTTTATGTTCTGGATATGCTCATTAATGTAAGAAACATTGATCTCCTCATTCACCTCCATTACCTGCTCAAAAAATTGCAGGAACAAGTCATCGAGCTCCAGGTTATTCCCATTCTGCCGCACAACCGAATATTCGATAAGTGACGAGATCTTATCTGCATCAAAATCAACTAATTCCAGCGCATAGTCGTAGTTAAAAGAAAGAATCTTTCTTTTTTCGAACAGCTCGCTCAGCAGTTTCTGCTCGCGGCTGAGCGTGGCAAGTAATTGCTGTATGGAAGAAAAGGTTTTCATAAATCAGGCTGCAAATATAACCCAACCTTTACCCCTGTTAGCAACGATTTACCCACAATCGTGGGTAATGAATTACATCAAAAAGTGATAGCTAAGAGAGTCGCATCATAGTATACTTGCTGCTTCTTTGTGAATATGATACGATTTGTTTCAGCACCCATTAACTACCCCCGACTACTTTCCCTTAAAAACCGGCTTGCGCTTTTCCAGAAAGGCGTGAACACCTTCTTTAAAATCTTCGCTTGCACCGGCCTCCATCTGAACGGCCTTTTCCAGATCCAGCTGCTGTTCCAGCGAATTGTTGTAGGTGTTGTTGAGTAATCTCTTGGTGAGCCCAATACCCTTTGTAGGCATCTGGGCAAGCGTGAAGGCCATTTTCTTGCTCTCCGCCTCAAATACATCATCGGTATATGCCTTAAATATCATACCCATGGCTACGGCATCGGCACCTGATACTTTTTCCGCCGTCATCATCAGCGCAGCAGCCCGCTGCATACCCACCAGGCGCGGAAGAAAGTAGGTCCCCCCGCTATCGGGAATCAATCCTATTTTACTGAAAGCCTGTATGAATGAAGCACTGTTATTAGCCAATACGATATCACAGCAAAGTGCAAGGTTAGCACCAGCGCCGGCGGCTACGCCATTTACGGCAGCAATAACAGGTTTTTCCATATTACGAATGCGCAATATTGTAGCATTGTAATGCTCACGCACCATACGCTCAAAATCCTCGGGACTCGGACTCATCGCCTCTGAAAGGTCTTGCCCGGAACAAAAGCCCTTACCCGCCCCCGTAATGTAAACACACCTCACAGTATCATCGCTGGCGCAATCATCCAGAATACCCTGGAGGGTCATGGCCATATCGCGGTTATAGCTATTGTATGTTTCCGGGCGGTTCAGTGTTATAAACCCAACCCCATTTTCCTTTTGCAGCAATACAGTACTCATATAGCAAATGTAAGTTCCGGTTGGGGGAATTGCAAATGGATTTTCCCAACTTTTAGCCCCGGTACATTTGAATTATTTATTCGTACAAAACATTACTCCATTTCGCTATTTATCAATAACAAGAACGCCCCACTTCATCAGCGGGGCGTTCCTTATAAAAAATCTTATCTTTTAGTGTTTTTCACCGTGGCCATTACCATGACCTTCTCCATGACCATTGCCGTTGCCGTGCCCTTCTCCACGACCGTTGCCATTGTCATGCTTTTCTCCGTGCCCATTACCATTGTCGTGGTGGTCATCCCGTCCTCGGTCATCGTGGCCCCTTCCCGGATTTCCTTCGTTGCCATGCCACTCTTTATGATTTGGGTGGCCCGGGTTTTGATAATATTTGTATTCACGACTATCCCTGATTACAGGCTGATCGTGACGGCCACGATACTGAACATACTCGCGGCGGTAGCGATCGTGATGCACCCATGGAGATGGCTCATTGATCACCACTTTATAGCCGTGGTAGAGGTCATAATTTGCATAACGCGGAGGCAGACTCTTCCTGGTTACCCAACGATCTCCTTCATAATATACATAAGAACCAGTTTCTATATCGTAGTAAGACTCTATATCAGGCATGTAATAATACTGGGCGCGTTCATAACCAACGGGCCCCCAAACGGGCTGTTGCCCAATATTTATATGCACGTTTACTTGTGCCTCAGCTTGCCCAAAACCGGCAAGGATCAAAAGTGCGACGATCAAAAATTGCTTTTTCATACTTAGGGTATTACCAAAACCATGCCACCTTTTATTGGACTTACATATCTTAAGACATGTAAATTTCTATCAGGCAAACGACTCATTTCCTTTAGTACCAACAAAAATGCGATCTGCAAACAGCCACATCCACATTTTTGTAACTTCACCGTTCGCGAAAACCTGTTATGCCCATATTTCAAAACGAACATAACCCAAACAAGACTTTCAGCCTGACCAGGGAAGTATTCGCATGGCTATTTTGTACCGTGTTGTGTGTATTGCTGCTTCCCGCGGCACCATTTTACCATCCGCATGTAGGTTTAGACGATTCGTGGCGGCGGGCACTAAACCTTGCTGTGAAAAATCACCTTGTTTTTGGCCGTGATTTCATTTTCACTTTTGGCCCACTTGGATTTTTAGAAACCCGCGACAACCAGTATATCAACAATATCTGGTTTATACTGAGTGATCTTTTCCTGAGCATTGGGTTCTTCTGGCTTTTCTTAAAACATCTTTGCCGAGGAAGCTATTGGTGGTGGCCAATCATTTTTATCAGTGCTCTGTTTCTGAAAGACGTCAATTTCAGTCAAAAACTCTTTTTGCTGTTTATTGCATTTTCCGGCAACAGCATCAGGCAGAATTTTACGAACCATTTTGAACTGATTTACCTCGCTATAGTTTCAGCCTTGTTCTTTTACATAAAGTTGAGTTACGGCACGGCATCGTTTGCCCTAACTGCACTGCTGATCGCGTGCTCCTTCTTTAAAAACAAAAAGGGTTTTACATTACTACTCGCCGGCTATCTAATAACGTTTGCACTTACAGCATTGCTTACCAAGGTCGCTCTGGTAGCTTACTTTAAGAACACATTGCAGATCGTCAGCTACTTTTCTGACGCCATGGGCATAAATGATGATTTTTTCGGCATCTACATCTTCCTCGCGTTCAAACTGACATTGCTATTTGCGCTGCTCTTTATCGTATTTACCATCCAGAAAATCCGGTCTAAACAATTCATTTCCCTTCAAATGCTGATAGTGGGGATACTTTGCTACGCATTCTTTTTTTTCTATAAGGCCGGTTTCACCAGGGTTGATGCATTTCACTTTGTCTATTATTTTGAAACTATGCCCATATTCTGGGTGACATCTGTATTTCTATTAAATCAGGATCGGTATTGGTATTCAAAGCTATTAGGAATAGCTGCAATTTGGCTTTCGTTCACCATAATACTTTGGAAAATAGATATGGGCCTCACCACCAAAATTACCGTAAACTCGGCTCTTGAATACGTTTCCCCCGTTGGTTATTTTTCTAACCTGAGCCAAAAGTTCATTGAAACCGAGAAAGATTTAATTAACGCCCGGCTCAATAGCGACACACTAAAAATGATAGGAAATTCAACTGTTGACATCATTCCAATAGATATCTCAACGGTTGCACTCAATAATCTGAATTACTCCCCCAGGCCCGACCCACAATCTTACCAGGCATACAATAAAGTGCTGGACTCTATCAATGCCGATCATTTTTACAAGGACGGCAGGCCAGAATTCGTGTTCATTGGCAACCAGGCTATTGACAAAAGACACCCCATTTGGGATGAGTCCATAACACTGGCAACTATTAAACTAAATTACCAATATAATGGCGAAGTATTGAATTACATTAATCACTATCTTCTACTCAAAAACCGCCACCAGCCGCGTATATATCCACAATTTGAATGGATAAAGGATACAGTGATCAACCTGGGTGAAAAGATTGTTATTAATTTCCCCGATTCTACACCGGTGTACATGGCCTCAACAGTCAAGCATTCACTTTCAGGCAAACTCACCAAGCTGTTCTACAATACACCTACGCTCGATATTACCTTGTACTTCGAAGACACCACCAGCGATCATTATAAGGCCATCCCTGCCATTATGCAGGAACCGCTACTCATCAGCAGGGCAATAGTTACCAACGACGACTTCGCCCATTTCTTCTCCGGCGACCTCAACAAGAACAAACGGGTAACAGGCTTTTCATTCAGCAATTCGCCCGGGTTTGAGCAGAAAGTGAAGGTGAGTTTTTATCGGTTTGTGAATTACTACCGATAGCCAAACTACAATATGATCATCCAATAAAGCTAAGAAGCACTCGCTGCCGACTCATAAATAACCTGTAACAAGGTTTGACCAACCGCCTTAAGCGTGTTCTTGTCAATAATATCCATATTGTCGGCATGAGTATGCCAATGAGGAGCAAAAGGCGAACCACCGGGATTGGTATTAAGGTTAATGAGGTCAATAGTTTTGATGCCCAGAATTTCATTTACTGGCACATGGTCGTCCGTGATAGCCGATGCTGCGGCATAAGGGAAGTAAGAGGAATAACCCGCATGAGCAGCCGCCTGCCACACCATTTGCTGAACACCTCCTGCAACTTGCGTAGAAATACCTTCTAACGGGAATTGGGCACCACGTGCCCCAACCATGTCCAGTAATATTCCGAATTCAGCACGATAACCTGCTACATGGGGGTGCTTTGCCCAATATTGTGTTCCCAGGCAATAGGAGCTTTCTCCCCATTCATTACGGCCATAGTCTTCTACGTCTTCCAGTAAAATATCAACCCCAAGGTCCTTCGACAGACCCAACTTTTTTACCTGCCTGGCTACTTCTATCAAGACGGCAACACCGCTTCCCGCATCATCAGCTGCGAGTATTGGCTTGTCCTTATCCTTTGTATCATGATCGGCCCAGGGGCGGCTATCCCAGTGAGTAAGTAATAAAATACGCCTCGCGGCTCCGGGGTTGATAACACCCACCAGGTTAATACAAGGCAACGTTTTCTTATCGCCACCAGTCACCTGCACGTCCTGTCGGTAAACCGTATCGCATACTTTTTTCAGTTCCCGATGCATCCAGTCTGCACACTTCTTTTGTGCTGCAGAACCCGGAGTCCTTGGCCCCAGCGCAACCTGGGTTGCAACACTTGCATAGGCACTGTCGGCATCAAATGAAGGAGTATTTATCTTGAGTGCAGGTGCCGCTGCGGCCGGAGTTTCCTTGGCTTTATCTTCCTCCTTACCCCCATTACAGGCGCTCAACAACATTGCAGTGCATGCAAAACATAAAAGTGATTGTACGATCTTCATAGTATTGGAAAGGCTAAAGATAATTCAAAAATAAAAAGTGAACACCCCAAAAGTATAAACTGGTACACCACCCCGAACAAAAATGGCCCCGGGACAAAACCCGGAGCCATGATTTATTTACTACATCCCCGGAAGGATTGAAATTCAAATATTTAACTGGCTTTCAGCATTCAATTAAACCTATACCAAACCCTTCTTCCTGCCAATTGCAGCTTCTGCGGCTGCAACAATATGGGCAGTAGTCAACCCATACTTATCCAGCAACTGGTTAGGTGTTCCGCTTTCACCGAAAGTATCCATTACCGCTACATATTCGTGCGGTGCAGGGCAATGACGGCCAACAACTCCCGCAACGCAATCGCCAAGGCCACCGTTGATCTGGTGTTCTTCGGCAGTAACAACACAGCCTGTTTTGCTTACCGATTTAATGATAGCAGCTTCATCGAGCGGCTTAATGGTGTGCATATTGATCAGGTCAACAGAAATACCTTTTTCTGCCAGTATTTTTGCCGCTTCAACAGCCTTCCACACCAGATGACCGCAGGCTATGATAGACACATCGGCACCCTCAGCCAAAACCTGAGCCCTGCCTATCTCAAAAGTCTGGTCTTCAGCAGTGAAGTTCGGCCACTTCGGCCTGCCGAAACGCAGATAAACAGGGCCTACGTGCTCAGCAATGGCAATGGTTGCTGCCTTGGTCTGGTTAAAATCGCAGGGAACAATAACGGTCATCCCTGGCAGCATCTTCATCATGCCTATGTCTTCCAGTACCTGGTGGGTAGCACCATCTTCACCCAGCGTCAGTCCTGCGTGGGACGCACATATTTTCACGTTCTTATCGCTGTAAGCCACCGACTGGCGGATCTGGTCATACACACGGGAAGTAGAAAAGTTGGCAAATGTGGTCGTATAAGGAATCTTACCACCAATAGTCAGTCCGGCAGCCACACCAATCATATTGGCCTCAGCAATACCACACTGTATAAAACGATCGGGAAACTCCTTGATAAACGCATTGAGTTTCAGCGAACCGGCGAGGTCAGCTGTAAGTGCAACAACATTCGGATTGCGGCGGCCTGCTTCCAGTATACCTTCGCCAAAACCACCACGGGTTTCTTTTTCGTTTAATATAACTATATCGTTCAGCATTAAAATAAAGCAAATGTCCGCCCTTCGGCAAACAGGTTAAAAATCAATAATCCATTCTCAGGTTAATTCCGCCGCAAAAGTAAGTAAAGTGTGAAATGTAAAGGGGAAAATTATGAAATCCGGCTTCGGCTTAGCAAAACAGTTCATTCAGGTCAAGTACAAAAACCAATAGATTAATGAGTTACATGTCGCATGAAATGACGGCACTACCTCACCAGCGTTACATTACCCGAAATAGGTTTCTCTCCACCTTCAGGATTCGCAATAACTACGTGATAATAATATACACCCATGTCCTGCGGCTCTCCCAGGAAGGTGCCATCCCATCCCTTTTTAGGATCGGAGGTATGGAATACTTCCTGGCCCCAGCGGTTAACCACCTGGAAATCAACGAGTTTTTGCCATTTCAATACTACCCTGAATATGTCATTCAGTCCATCGCCATTAGGCGTAAACGCAGCAGGTATGAAGTAGCCTTCAGTTGGATCTACCCTAATGGTTACTGTAGCGGTATCCTTACAACCATACATACTCATACCTATTACGGTATAAGTGGTAACGGAATCCGTAGGAGTTGCTATCGGGTTATTGATATTTGGGTCTGATATGGTACCATCATTAGGTGTCCAGGCATAAATCCATGCCCCGTTTGAATTGAGCTGAACCGAACTACCCAGTGGTATCGTTTGGTCAGGAGTTACATTGATTAATGCAATTGGTGGTTTGGAGTGTATGGTGACTACATCGGTCGCCGTGCAGCCCAGCGGGTTTACTGTAGCAGTAAACGTATAAGTATAGTCACCTATGCCAGAAAAATTGGGATGAGCCGAAGTTGGGTCGTCAAGATTAGTCGCTGGTGTCCACTGGTATGTTACTGAAGTGAACGTATCAGGCGCAACATGTACAACGGTAGATAATGGCATTGGTAATTTCAGACAAACCGTGGTATCGTGCGGTGCGGCCTTGGCGTCAATTGAAACCACTTGAATACTCGTATTGGATTTGGCCATACAAGGTATTGTATCTGTTACGGTCAACTCAACAATATAATTACCTCCTAGCTGGTAAGTATGTACAGGATTGGCTGAAGTTGAAGTTGTTCCATCACCAAACGTCCATAAATAAGTTGCGCCTCCACCTACGGAACTATTGGTAAAAGTAACAGGGCTACCCAGACAGGCCGACATGGGTGTTGCGGTAAATACTGAACTTACGCTGTGGTTAAAGCTTACGGACTTACTAATAGTATCCTTACAGCCCGACGAATTGCGATACAATAAATGTACTGTGTAAGTGCCCTGTACCACATAAACGTGACGCGGATTGGTGAAAACACTATCGGTAGGCGAGCC
>CANCOG010000216.1 GCA_947379685.1 Flavipsychrobacter stenotrophus
CTATTACAGTAATATCAAAAGGATTAACGCTTACAATCGCCTCCAATTCGTCAATGCTCCGCACAATGGTGATCACCTCATATCCCAATTCCTTCAGCAAGTGCATTTCTATGCGGCTGCGTAACTGGGCGGCATTAGTTTCATCGGTATCAAATATTACGTTTCCACTCTGTATGTAGGTGACTACATTACCGAAACCCAATGCCACAAACATGCCATTGAGGACATCCATTTTTATGAGCTTCTGGCCACTTACATTAATACCTCTGAGAAAAGCAACGTATCGATTCATAATTATCATTAAACATCAATATACTTAGAGCATTCTAGTTTTCTGCATTGCCTTAGTTGTACTTTGTGCTCTTAATTTATTCGCATTAAATCTGACATAGTGCCCTTTTGGGTAAAGTATTAATGCACAAATTTACACCGCTACAGTTACCACTTTCAGTACTACGCCATATCCCCCATCAAAGTTGCCGAAGTCGCCTCCCTTATCTTTACTATTGCGTAATCACCTTTTTTGAGAGGAGCATCCATTTTAGGGAATACAACCATTTTATTTTGAGAGTTACGGCCGCACCAGTCTTTATCACTGCGCTTGCTATCCCCTTCTATCAGTACCTCAAATGTTTTACCGATGTCCGCTTTATAACTTTCCCTTGAATGACCGTTCTGGAGGCTAATTATTTCAGTTAGCCTTCTCTTCTTAGTCTCTTCGGTTACATCATCTTCATAGCGCTTGGCCGCAAGTGTACCGGGGCGCTCGCTGTAGGAGAACATATACGCCATATCGAAACGGCATTGTTCCATTAGCGAAAGCGTGTCCTGATGTTCTTCTTCCGTTTCAGAACAAAAACCGGAAATCACATCGGTGCTCAACCCACAATCGGGCATAATAGAACGTATGCGCTCTACTTTATGCAGGTACCACTCGCGGGTATAAGTGCGGTTCATCTGGGAAAGAATGCGAGTGTTGCCACTCTGAACCGGCAAGTGAATATACTTACAAATGTTGTCGTATTTAGCCATTGTGTGCAACACATCATCAGTAATATCTTTTGGATGAGATGTACTAAACCTGATGCGCAACAATGGAGAGATCAGCGCTACTTTTTCGAGCAATAAACCAAACGTTACAGCAGAATCATCGGTATTGGTATAATAATAACTATCTACATTCTGGCCAAGCAACGTAACTTCCCTATAACCCTGATCAAATAAGTTCTTGCATTCGTTATAAATACTCTCCGAATCGCGGCTGCGTTCGCGGCCACGTGTGAAGGGTACTACGCAAAATGTGCACATATTATTGCAACCACGCATAATACTCACAAATGCCGTAACACCATTACTATCCAGCCGGACAGGCGCAATATCTGCATAGGTTTCTTCACGACTCAGCAACACGTTTACGCTTTTCTGACCACTTTCTGTTTCGGCAATGAGACCGGGCAGACTGCGATAAGCATCGGGGCCCACAACTAGGTCAACCAGCTTTTCTTCATCCAGGAACTTCGCTTTCAAACGCTCAGCCATGCAACCCAGTACACCAATAAGCATACCCGGATTGTTTTCCTTTACCTTACGAAAAGCCTGAAGCCTGTTACGAACGGTCTGTTCTGCCTTCTCACGAATGGAACAAGTGTTCAACAAAACCAGGTCAGCTTCTTCAAAATTACGGGTTGGGCCAAAGCCCTCCTCATGCAGAATGGAAGCCACAATTTCGCTATCGCTGAAATTCATCTGGCAACCATAACTCTCTATATAGAATTTTTTAGTAAACACATTAGGATCTTCCATAAACGGCGCAAACGCCTCGCCCTGCCTCAACTCATCAACAACTTTATGCAGCACTTCTGCCATATCAATAGTTTTTTAAATAGTGTGCAAAGTTAGGTGATAAAATGGGAAGAAAGATGATTGAAAGGAAACGATTAAGGGCGGGTCATTTCCAGGTTATTTCAAATTTCTGCCACCCACCGGAAGGCCATTCTGAAGTGGTCATCTATTAGCCCTTCTAAATTTTCATAGCCGACAATAAGCCTAAATGAATAAAAATCAACCGGCCATCTTCAGCGAGAAACAAAACTCTGATCCCTTCCCCAGCTTGCTTTCCAACCATATTTTACCGCCATTGAGTTCTACAAATTCGCGGCAGAGCATCAATGCTATGCCGTTGCCTTTTTCATTGGCTGTGCCATAGGCGCTGGTAACTGAGCCTTTAAATATCTTACTAATTGCTTCATCGCTCATCCCTGCACCATTATCTTTCACTGAAAAAACGACCATTTTAGTGGCGAGATCCGGGCGCGCATCAATGACTATCCTACCACCAACGAAACTAAATTTTATGGCATTGGACAATAAATTTCGAATCACAAAATCGAAATGGCCCGCATCGGCGTACATCGAAATATCTTCCTGTGTTTGATCCTCAATAACAATTTCCTTTTTCTGGGCGGCAAACATGATCAGATCGATATTCTTACTAACATACTGCTTTGGCTTGAACTGAACAGGATTGAAAGTTGCGCCCTTAATTGCTGATTTACCCAACAGCATTAACTTATCGAGGGTTTCAATGGTTATGTTTGCGTGTTCCTTTAACGACTCTATAAGATCTTTATACTCAGCTGGAATAGGGACTTCCTCTTCTATGATATTCAGGATAATTGGAATGTTCGCGACCGGCCCTCTTAGATCGTGACCAATCACCAGGAACAATTTATCCTTCATCGTATTGGATTCCTCCAATTCCTTCCCTTTTGCCTCCAGGCTTCCGTTAAGCGACATTGTCCTGAGATACAAACGATATAAGACGACTAACATCGCCATCACCAGGATAGCGATCCCAATAATTACATTTCGCTGTATGGTATTTCGGGCCACCAACTTTACCAGCTCATCGACCTTTGCATTAGATTGCTTCAGGTCGTAAACTGACGTTATATTTTCAATTTCCTTTGCTTTGTCAACCGTAAATAGACTGTCATTCAATTTAAAGATCAGCTTGAAGTATTCATTCGATTGCTGATAATTCTTGTTCTTTTCGTAAAACGCCTGGAATGCCTTGTAGACCGCCAACTCTGAAAATTTATTGCCCGAAGCCTTCACGTTGGTAAGGGCCTTATTGAGCATAGCAACAGATGAGTCAGCGGGCTGGTCGTCAAAGAGCATAACGAAATTGATCATTATATTCGCTTCCTGGTCAGGCAACTTATACTTTCTGGCCAAATCGAGCGCCTCATTAAGTAATTTCCGTCCGCCGGTCTTATCACCAGTTTGATATTGCATTTCCCCCATATTCATGAGGGTAACTATATGGGTAAAGGCGAATTCCTGTTTTTCACTGAGTGTTACTGCTTTCCGTAGATAGCCATATGCTGTGACCGTATCATGCTTCTCAAAATAGTAGGCACCAAGGTTATTGTACAATTTAAGTATTTTGTCGTTAAGCGGCATTAAGCGGCCAAGACTATCGACTTTGTGGTAATAGCGGAGCGTATTGGTTGTGTCACCGGCAAAATCATACAAGAGGCCAATATTCAGCCACGTCCGCATCAGCCCATCTTTATCCAGTGTCTCGTCGAAAAGCTTTTGCGCTTCAACAAAATGTACCACAGCCTTGTCAAAATTTCCCTTCTTTCCTTCAACGACACCAAGCAGATTGTGTACATTGGCCATGCCCGCTTTGTCGTTCCTGGATGAGAATAACTTAAGTGCATAGTTCAGTTTCTCCTCTGCGGAAGATCGGTTGCCATGCGTGTCATCGTAATCTCCCAGAGCCATGACCATCCATGCCTGCCCCTGGATATATTGCCTTTTCTTAAACAGTTCCAACCCCTGGCGCGCGAAGAATACAGCTGAGTCGCTTTCCTGCTTGCTATAGTAGTTGATTATTTTATTGTAAGCCGTAACAGATGCCGTATCACTTTTTATATTAGCGAGTGTACTGACCGCAACGGGCAATCCCTTCGATACCTGAGCATTGGTTTCAGATAAAGAAGCAGCAAAAATGAAAACAAAAAAATATACTATTCTGTTCAGTGGAAAGGCCATAAATAAAAATACCAGCAACCGTTTCTAAAATTTCATGTCATTTTCCAGCTACTCTGTTCTTCATTTCAAAGGGCAGAGTAAAGATCTACCAACAATGAACTGGTGTAAAAATAGTGTAAATGAAACTCAAATAGGTGGGGGTACTTTTCACGGGTACCCAAAATTTTGTAGCACGGCACCGCTGCTAATTCCGTAATAGAAAAGCGTCTTGGACACAACATTGATAATGAAGCAGAAACGTAGAAAGCCTCCAATATATGAAGCTTAGCCCTCGCAAAAAATAAACTTTGCAAAAATGAAAAGGAGAACTTTAACAGAAAACCAGAGCGCCTTTTTGATTTTTGGCATGAAAAATGATGATAGCATGTACAATCAACAAAAAAAAGAGTTTACAAAAATGAACAAGCATCTCTCAACTATTTCAATTGCAGCCTGCACAGCCTTAATGACAATAGGCATTTTCTCGTTTCGTAGTCCATCACCGGCAGACAACGGACAGCAACCAGTCACTTACATGTACAAACAAATTACCTGCGTGGAGTCAGTAGTACCGGGCGGAATGGGTAGGTCCCGTATTCTTACTACCGATGACAACGGGCAAATGATGGAAAAGGAATTGAAGAACTTCTACAGTCTTGTAGGTATCAATTTCGAAAACATAGCTAACAACGACCGCGTGATTGTGGACAAACTCAACGACATGAGTGCGCTGGGATGGGAACTCACCCAAGTTGTAACCGGAAGCAACCAGCAATCTTCAAACGGCAACAGCAATGGAGGACTTTTCATTACCCGTTATATTTTCCGCAGAGCAAAATAGAATTTGCAACCTCGACACCTTAGGAACGTTGATAAAATAAAGCACACCATATGGCGAAGTTATTTTTCTTTTATGCAAGGCGAAAAATCTGCGAATAGTGAGCTATTAAAAGACTTTTTCAACGAAGCAGAAATGGAAAAGAACAAGACAGATGGTGTACTTTATTTTATCATCGTTCCTTACCTACAACTTTAAAACCAAACATCACAAACCCAATAGCCCTGCGACATGCAGTACAGCTATTGGGTTTGTGACAATTACCAAATATTTAAGGTCAAATTTCAACTTCACCTTCAAATACCCTTACAGCAGGGCCAATCAATTTAATATTTGTGGCACTAAGACTTGAGTGCTTTGTAAAGGAAACTTGTAAAATTCCTCCGGGGGTTTCAATTGCAGTATTAAAACTCCCGATGGCGTGCCCGGCAACTGCGATGGCCGCAGCAGTAACACCGGTTCCGCAACTGTAAGTTTCATCTTCTACACCGCGTTCATATGTCCTTACCTTTATCCTCTGGTCACTTAATGTCTGCACAAAGTTCACATTAATGCCTGCTGGTTCATACTCGGGCCTGTGCCTTACTGCATAGCCATCGGCAAACACATTTACTTTGCTCACATTGTCTACCCATTGAACGTAATGAGGTGACCCTGTGTTAAGCGTAGCAAATTTTTTACTGATTATCATCTCCTGCACATCATTCATTTGCAGGCTCACCTGCCCATCCTCTAAAATAATGGCCGTGTGCGCGCCATCAACTGCCACAAAAGATGCCTTATTTTTAATGAGGCCCAAATCTCTTGCAAATGCTGTAATGCACCTGCCGCCATTACCACACATGGTACTTTCGTTACCATCGGCATTAAAATACACCATTTTAAAGTCGTGACCCTGGCAGTGTTGTAACAACATTAGCCCGTCGGCCCCAATTCCAAAGCGGCGATGGCAAAGTGCTGCTACCTGCGCAGTCGTTAAAACGACATTCCCTGCCCGGTCATCAATGAGAACGAAATCGTTTCCGGTCCCTTGGTACTTAACGAATTTAATTTTCATAAGGTATTTATTTTTCAAGTTTAATCATCATTCTTTTTCATAACCAACATCTTCCAGCCAGTTCCTGCTGTCTGCTGCTGTAGTCGCAAGTACATCGCAACGGTTGTTATATTTATTGTCCGCATGCCCCTTTACCCACACAAATTTTACATTATGTTTTCTGTATGACCGCAAAAACCGTGCCCAGAGATCTGGATTCTTCTTTCCTGCATACCCTTTTTTCTCCCAGCCAAACACCCATTTTTTCTCAACTGAGTTTACAATATAAGAAGAGTCGGTGTATATTGTTACGTCTAGTCCCGGTCTTGTGAGCATTTCCAGCGCCGCAATAACGCCCATCATTTCCATGCGGTTATTGGTTGTCAACCGGTATCCTTGCGAAATTTCTTTTGTTGTACTTCCCCACTGCAATACGGCACCGTACCCTCCCGGACCTGGGTTTCCTCGTGATGAACCGTCAGTATAAATAATTAGTTGTGACATTTTTCGGTGCAAAAATAACAAAACGATCGTCAACACACGTAAAGCAGAATTCACAATAAAAACCACCAGCATTTATTAACCATGCAATTAACTAATCTATGATAGAATAATTATCGCCGGAATTCTGCATTTTTATTGCTTCGGTGAGCATGATTTTTAACTTTAAAAAACTGCCCCAAAATTACTTTTGGAACAGTTTTACTTATTACTCCTCTATAATTTCTTACCTATTAATTCCTGATTTCAAAATGAACCATGCTGCTAGATGCTCCCGCTGACATAAACAAAGTATACTGTCCTGTAGTAAGCTGACCTGCAAGGTCTATCTTTCCCTTTATTACACCCTCTTTTGAATAATCTCCACTTCCATAAACCAATTTACCAGTGATGTCGTATACTCCGTAGAAAACATATTCATCGATCTGTGATTGAACATTAGCGGTGAAATCAAAGCTGCCTTGATTAGGATTTGGATACAATGCAATTTCGATCGCTATGTTATGGGCCGACAATATTGGCGCTGCAAGCGGCGTTACCGTCATAGTAACATTTGAAGAAGTTTCCATTGCGCCGGCAAAGTCGGGATCGATAATGGAACAAGCTACAACATCACCGTTGTTCACACTGGTAGGGGTATAGGTACTGCTATTTGTACCTGTGTTGTGGCCATTAAGTACCCATTGATAAGTTAAACCATAATCACTTCCTCCCTTTGGCACTGTGTAGGTAACCGCGGTTCCTGCTGTAACGTGTGTTCCCGGGTTGGTGGTGATCACAACTGCTTCAGGGTTAACAACTTCTCTTACAGTATAGTTACCACGGTCAGCAATAAAAAGATTACCGCTATTATTTAAACATACTTCCGATGGGGTTTTCAACTGCCCGTGAACTGCGGTCCCGCCATCACCACTATAACTCCATGTTCCGTCACCTGCTATTGAAGAAATGACACCTGTGCTGCTTACCTTCCTGATGCGGTTGTTACCTTCGTCAGCGATATACAAATTGCAATTCTTGTCGATAGCTAACCCGGCCGGCATACTGATATGTGCACTGGAAGCTGCACCGCCGTCTCCGCTAAAACCAGACGTACCAGTCCCTGAAAAAGTAGAAATTATTCCATAACTATTTACTTTGCGGATAACATTATTGTTTTGATCTGAAATATAAACATTGCCCAATGTATCCGTCGCAACGCCTGCTGTACCATTTAATACCGATGCAGTTGCCGCACCACCATCGCCTGAATAACCCAGTGTACTTGACCCTGCAAAAGTGCTGATGATACCGGAGTTGTTGACTTTGCGCACCCGGCCGTTGCCATCTGCAATATACAGGTTGTCATATTTATCGAATGCTATTGAGATACAGCCAGCTAGTCTTGCTGCGTTGGCCGCACCGCCATCACCTGAGTTTCCCCGTGCTCCTGACCCATCACCTACATAAGTAGTAATGATGCCAAAAGTGTCAATTTTACGGATACAGAAGTTGCCGTTATCCGCAACATAAAGGTTACCAGCCTTATCTGTGGCCAGGCCCGAAGGATAATTTAAACGTGCGTTGGTTGCAGGGCCTCCGTCACCGGTGTAGCCAGGGTA
>CANCOG010000217.1 GCA_947379685.1 Flavipsychrobacter stenotrophus
AAATTAAATAATTAATAATTCTTTTGGCCGCCAAAACGCATTTTTGGTTGTCAATTACTAAATGATGTCATTTTAGCACATTGAGTTATTGCCTTTCGCATAATATTTTGCGTTATGGAATTATGGATTGCAAGACATGGAGTTTTATAGGCATTCGACCGGCAGCTGGTACTTCGTTCAATCCAAAACTACAAAACATGAGTAGGTATTTAAAGAAATAGAATTGGACTTCTGGAAATAAAAGTGAATGAGGCTAAAGTTCCCCACAAGATTTTTCGCTAGCCTTTTCTCAGGCCCAAGAAAGAAAATGACATCATGCATTATTTATATCCCTTCATTGACCGATATAGCACTAATCGTACGGGTCAGTGATTTTGCCTGTTAACGAAAAAACATAGAAACTTATTATGGATTGCCTTGCTTAGAGCGATGTGAATTCCAGCACTGATGTCCTAATTACCATCTATTTGTGTAAGTCATTTTTTATAACAGCCGCACATTGTTAAATATGGATGGAAAAATATAGTTTAATAAAATTGTTTTAAATTGTCTGCTAATTTAGCTTTGATTGAAAGTTCTTTTCTCCTACATTTGAGAATTCGTTGCAATTGTAACTGATTCTTGATTTTTTAGGATGTAGCAGCATTAATTCCATTTGGGTTTGATTACTCTAAATGTTTTGATCAATTCTGCGACAAATCTATACAGAGTGCCCTTGGCCTAAGAATGCAAATGCTCAATTATTCTGTTTGAATTTGCTCGCAAAAAAGTTTAGGTAATTCATTTGCGGTATATTTTTTTAAATGAAATTTATAATATTGGATTATGATCAACAGTGCATTACAATTCACGGGGGATGTTCTGGATCAGTTCTTAAGAAACAGGTTTGGGCTTGATGAGTCTAAAGTAATAATGAACCGACTCATTGAGACTAATGGTTCTATTCCGGCAGCAAACAGCAATAAAGTAATTATTTCATTAATAAATATTGAAAAGGAAACAGCGAAGCCATTTTCATCCAGGGGGGCCAGGTCGGCCGATGGTAGTTTTGTTGATATCCGGCCGAGTGAAAGATATAATCTAGACGTTTTAATAAGTTCGAATTTCGACGACTATAGTGAGACGTTAAAATTTCTGAATGCTTCTATTTTGTTCTTTCAGGTAAATCCTGTGTTGGAGGGCCGTTCTTTTCCGGGTATACCGCAGGACCTGTCAAAACTTGAATTTGAGATCGAAAAAATGACGTACCACCAAATGCAGAGTTTATGGACTGCAATGGGTGCCAAATATCAGCCATCGGTTATTTATAAGGCGAGGTTAATAACTATTCAAGGGGCGCAAATTCAAGGATTTACGGCCCAGGTGAACCAAACAAGCAATGAATCTAAACAGGCATGACCAGTAATTTCAAAAAGATATTCGGCATTACAATTTTGCATACATATTTCAATGAAAATGTTTGTAAAGGCGTTCGTTTTAATGCCGGTGAGGTTACAGTACAATTGATTCGCAGATATGGTTTCAGGATATTGAAGGGGGCACTGAATGAATTTGAATTCTATTCCAATACGAAGAGCGATTTGCCATTGTTTCTTGATTATGTTAAAGCAACTACAGGTTGCACATTTTTTGATTTCAACTTAGTCATTTTAAACAAGGAATTCAATTTGTTTACAGATATACCGGTTAATTGGGTGGGGCAAATGGAGTTTGACAGCACCCATGTGAAGCAGAGTGAAGACGGGAGTAATATTCAGTTAATTGCGAAATTCGGAAATTCAAATGGCACAGGTAATGGTGGAAGATTACGAATCTATTTTGCTGATATTCTTAAGTACTGGCAACAAGAATGTCCTGTATTCAATATACAGTTTGAAGCGAGGGCTACGCAATGGCAATATTATGTGGTGATAAAGAACACGTTATCCATGAATCAACCATCGATTACCGGTAAATCGGGCATTGCATTCAGAGGGCCGGAGAAAGTGAAGATGGGCACCGGTGAGTCTGCGCTTTTTTTTACTTCGGGTGATTGCCTTATTCCCCTAAGTGAAAAACCAAGGCACATATTTGACCTGGTCAGCACTAGAAATGAAAGCACAGCGGGTGCCGAAAGCACAAAAATTACCAACAGAATTGTTCTTAAAAGTTTGCCTAATCCCGACCCGAAGAAAATGAGTTTGATCAGGATTGGAAAATTGGATGCCGTTGCGTCACCAATGTATGTTTATGTATAATTTCAAATAAATAAAAAATAGTTGTATGGTTGTTTCAAATATCCAAACTCCGGGTGTCTATATTAATGAAGTCAATGGGTTCGGCAATTCAGTGGTGCCTGTGGCAACTGCTATCCCTGCATTTATAGGTTACACCCCGCAGGCAGTTTACCAGGGTAAGTCTTACTTGAATCTTCCATTCAAAGTGACCTCCTTTGCAGAGTTTCAGGCGATCTATTGCTTACAACCTCCAGCAACCGCTCCTGCCCCTGCTCCAAAGCAATATAGCCCGGAGTATTATCTGATTAAGCAAAAGGCGTTGCCTGCAAAGGGAAGCTATATGATGATTGATGGCGCATATTATTCCATAGTTCCCGATGCCAGCACTATTTACTACCTGTATAATAGTGTACAGATGTATTTTCAGAATGGCGGTGGCGCTTGTTATATAGTATCAGTAGGCCCATATGGCACGCCCTCAAAGAAACCGATCAATCCAGGCGATGCGCTTATCAATCCGAATGTCGTACTTAGCGACCTAAAGGGAGGGCTCGCCCTGCTTGCCAACGAACAAGAACCTACAATGTACATTTGCCCTGAAGCAACGCTGCTTTCGCTAGGGGATAATCAAACACTAATGGCGGCAATGTTGTTGCAAAGCTCTACTATGCAGACATCGGTTTGCATTTTTGACATCATTGGTGGCAACGCACCCGATCCAATTTCGTATACAGTTGACATTCAGAATTTTAGAAATAGCACTGGCTCTATCGGGCTCGACTATGGAGCAGCCTATTATCCGTTCATTGGAACGACGGTCATGCAAAATTCGGACATCGACTATACTAACCTTTTTGGTGGAGATGTAACCCAATTGGCACCGCTACTCAGCCCGGCCGACAATCCCGATCCGGTAACTGCCGCTATTTTGAGTAATATTCAGAAGCCAGCTAGTCCTCCGTTAACCGTTTTACAAAACAATAATGCCTTACTCATTGCCAGCAAAACCTACACGCAGCTTATTCAACTAGTGCTTGTAAATGCAAACATTTTGCCGCCTAGCGGTGCAGTTGCAGGTGTTATTGCCACTACCGACAGCCAAAATGGTGTGTGGCAGGCTCCTGCAAATACCACACTTGGAGCAGTTTCATTGCCCATCAAGCTTTCTGAAACTCAGCAGGCCGCGTTGAATGTGGATGCAGTTTCGGGAAAATCAATTAATGCGATCCGTTTCTTTAGTGGTTTAGGTATTATGATTTGGGGAGCCAGGACACTGGACGGCAACAGCCAGGATTGGCGATATCTTTCAGTGAGGAGGACAATGATCATGTTGGAGCAATCTTGCAAGCTTGCCGCTCATGCCTATGTTTTTCAGCCCAATGTGAAAAATACATGGGAAGCAATAAAGTCCATGATCAGCAGTTTCCTTACTACTATCTGGAAGGAAGGCGGATTGATGGGGGCTACACCGGCTGCGGCGTTTTCTGTGGATTGCGGATTAGGTACAACAATGACTGCAGATGATGTTCTTAACGGTTTCCTGAATGTGACAGTTAAGGTTTGTGCAGTTCGCCCCGCTGAGTTTATTGTGATCACGTTTCAACAGATTCAGGCAACTTCCAGCTAGGAGGGCCTACTTTTAAAAATATTTAAATAACAATTAAAACATACTTATATGGCAGATGATGGCAGCAAGGAAGGCTCAACGTGGCCTATGCCCAAATTCAGGTTTGAAGTAGATCTGGGTTCTGAATTACAAAAAGTCGCATTTCAGGAGGTTTCCGGAATGGACGTAGAGCACCAGGTTATTGAATACAGGGCGAGCAACAGTAAACTGTTCTCTACTCAAAAAATGCCCGGCATAGTAAAATATGGCAATGTAACTATGAAGAGGGGGGTGTTTGTAAATGATAATACCTTCTGGGATTGGCGCAACCAAATCGGTATGAATACCATTGCCCGCAGGACAGTCATCATAAAAATGCTTGATGAAAACGGTGATGTTACTATGAAATGGCAGTTGAATAATGCCTGGCCTACGAAAATAACCAGTACGGACCTTAAATCTGACGGTAATGAAGTAGCCGTAGATACTCTTGAAATAGCACATGAGCAACTCATTGTAACCAACAAGTCCTCATAATTCAATAAAATATGAGTAATGATATGTACACGCGTGAATCGGCCAATTACGTTCGCGGGTTCTATTTCGTGCTGTCATTCAACAGTATTGACGCTGCTTTTCAGGAAGTATCCGGCATAACAAAAGAAATGGCACTGGAGGAGGTTGTTTGTGGCGGGGAAAATAGGTTTAAATACCGTCTGCCCACCGTTGCTACCAGCCCTAATCTTGTCCTGAAACGGGCGTTGGTTCCTGTTGGTTCCAAGTTAATCAGCTGGTGTGCAAATACTATTGACAGTGGGTTAGCAAATACTATATTACCTCAGGATGTTTCATTAAGTTTACTGGGAGAAGACGGCAGTATTAAGGTAAAGTGGACTTTTGCAGGGGCATATCCCGTAAAGTTTTCGGTTGCAGATCTGAAGTCTGACGAAAGCCATTTAGCAATTGAGTCTATTGAGCTTGCATATAGCTATTTTGAGATTACCAAGGACTTGTCAGTTTCTGGCTTGTTTTCCTGAAAAATGAATGACTATGGAATGGATGCAATTAATGGGCTACACAGATGAGGAGTTTCAGGAACCGGTACAAAAAGACCCCTATACATTTATGCTCAATCCGGATTCGCTGAAATGGACTCGGAGCATAGAATATAATGAGCAACAAGCACCAGGCACCAGCAGCCCTTCCCAGAAATTCAAAAGTATTCCCAGCGATGTACTCAGATTTGAAATAGTTATAGATTGCACCGGAATAGTTAATGCTAGACGGATCGATATGGCAACTGAAATAAAGATGCTGGAAAAGATCGTTTTTACATTCAACGGACAAATTCACAGGCCAAATTTTGTATCTCTGCACTGGGGTAAGAATATGACCTTTAAAGGTGTTCTTAAATCATTCGAAACATCGTATACCCTTTTCAGACCTGATGGAAGCCCGCTGCGGGCACGTATTCAGCTTGAATTTGGTCTGTATATTTCTCCTGTAACGGTAGGGAAAATTGACAACCAGAGTTCACCGGATATAACTCATATGGTAGATGTTGTGGAGGGGGTTTCGTTGCCTCAGATGTGCGATAAAATATGGAAAGATGAAAGCAAGTATGTACAGGTAGCGAGGTTTAATGATCTTAATAAATTCCGAAACCTAAGCAGTGTGCAAAAGCTGGTATTTCCTCCGATCATTCAACCCGTATAAGCTTGAGAATATATTGACCGTCATTTGTAATTTTAGAAAAAATATACCGTGGATAAAATGACTTCCAAAGCTGAAAGTAATTTTCTTGGAACAGGATGGTCATTCCCTGTTACTTTTTCTGCTGGAAATCATCAGCTAAATACGAGTTCCTTTGAGGGCAACATAAACGAATGCATTAATATCATTCTACGGACAAAAAATGGTGAGCGGAGTTTTAATCCCGGGTTTGGGTCGGGGTTGCAACAATTTTTTTTTGCAAGGATGGATGAAACTTTAAAAGGCAGAATTATTGATGCTGTAAAAACTTCCCTTTTAAACAATGAACCACGAATTACGGTGTTGGACGTGGACGTTGAGTACACTGATGTAAACAATGGATTAATTGAAATATTGATATCCTACAGGTACAATAGTACAAACACAAGGCATAATTATGTATTTCCTTTTCATGTGAATGAAGGCACAAATCTGGGGCAATAGCAAATGGGGGTAATTGATCAAAATAGCGCAATACTTGCTCTGGAAACGGCACTTGTTCCAGGGGGGGCTATGATAGATGGGCGTACCGAGCGGGATTTGCTTTCGTTTGTTGCAGGATTTGCATCACTGATCAATTTTTATGATGAGACTAACAGCATTAACGGCAGTTGGCAGCCATTTTTGCTGAAAGATCCCGTTTTTTTATTGGCGTCCATCTCCAAGACCCCGTTCCCCAAATATCATTCGTTGTTCAAAAAGACTTGCGCGAATTTAAGAAATGTATTTGCCGGGCTCATTGGCCCTCAATCGCCACAGGAGATGCTGAAGTCGATATTCTTCTATATTAACCAGCTATTCGATCAGCTCACAAGTGTATTTATGATGATCGAGCGCTGGACTTATTATATGCTCAGCTCTGCAGATGTTTATGAATTTAAAAACTATGTACTAAAGCAAGTCAAGACCAGGTATAGTGGGTTGTTTTGGGCAATGGTTTCTTTTAGGGAGCAGTTGTCACGGCTATATAACTCGTTTGGACTGGAGCCGGTAAGATATTATTTGTTTGATAATTTCGATGCGGAAACATGGAAATTGAATAAGGATAGGGAACCATATTGGAGTGTTTTAGAAACGCCGACTCAATGTATTAAATACCCGTTGGTATATAATCCGGATCCGGTTTTTAACGAATACATTTTAGATGTGTTGGTAAATTTGGGCGATCAGGTGTTCAACTTCTTCTACGGTATAATTCAAAATGCTGCAACCGTATTTGAGCAGTTAAAAACTAAACCAGGCAGATATCCGGATACGGTTTTAATTCGTGCATTTCTGAATATATTTCAAACCCATCAGAATCAGCTAAATGGCCTGGCAGCAAAACACCTGGAGTTTTACTATAATAAAATACTGAAACAAGGGCCACGGCCAGGGGTGCCTGACGCAGCTTTTATTTGTGTAGCGCCCAATCCCAAAACAGGAATACTTAAACTGCCGGCTGGTGCATTGTTTAATGCAGGGTTAGATAAATTGAAGTCTCCGATAACGTTTGGTTCTGATACGGGAGTTTCACTTAACCCAGGTAAAATTATTTCTGCGTATACATTTTATGTAAGTCCCGCAGCGAGTGAAAGTAAGTCAGGAATTTCGCTTTGGAACCTTGGCCTCGAAAAGATACTAAATCCTGGTGCAGTTAAGAAGGCCGCGGCAGGGGAAATTCAGTCGTGGCAAACATTTGGTGGGAGTCCTGTTACTAAAGCAAATGTTGTTCAACCAGCAATTGTATTTGCAACTCCGCTTTTGTTTTTAGAGGGAGGCACTAGGGCAGTTACATTTAAAATAATTTGTTCGGGTGCCCGGAAGGCATCCTTGCATGACCTTTTCAAAAATGCGCAATTCTATTTTAGTACACAGAAGGAATGGATGCTGGTGAGTATTGACCCGCTGGAGGTCAGCCACAAAAACGATTGTTTTAGTAGCATGGACCATATTGTATCGCTTAACTTTTTTCTTGAAGATACCTTGCCATCAATAGTGCCATTTAGCGCTAACCCTGAAAAGTTAGTAAGCGTGTGGCCTATGTTTAAAATTGAGTTTTCAGAAAGCTCAGACTGGTCAAATGATATATGTGTAAAGGGTCTAACCGTAGAAGTAGACGTTGAAGGGTTAAACACCTCTCAACTTTATAACGATTTTGGCGCACTCTCCACCAAAACACCCTGCCAGCTCTTTGGCCCAGCTCCACTGGTAGGCTCTAATTTCATTTTTGGAAATAGAGAAGTATTCAGTAAGCCGCTTGTCAATCTTGTTGTCCGCTTACAATGGGATAAACTTCCCAAAAATTTCGCTCATTACTACAGACAATATAATAGGTATTTAAATCGCAATAATATAAAATCAAATGGCATAACCAATACCTCGTCCTCTGGGTTTGGCAAGACGTTTAAAAAGTTTTTTAAGCGTATTGTAAAGGCCATATTCAATATCTTCATTAATACT
>CANCOG010000218.1 GCA_947379685.1 Flavipsychrobacter stenotrophus
ATGTATGCTTGTTATTTTAATTGCCCAGGTAAGTTTTCAACAACTGGCAACGGCCGGGAGTACGTAACTTAGTGATGGCTTTGTCTTTAATTTGCCTAACCCGCTCGCGGGTAAGAGAGAATTTTTCACCTATGTCTTCGAGGCTCATTGGGTTAGCAACGCCAATTCCGAAATAGAGCATGATTACATCGCGCTGGCGGTCGGTGAGGGTGCTCAGAGAGCGCTCAATTTCGCAACGCAAAGACTCCCCGTGATACAAGTCTGCATCTGCAGCAACTGAGTTTGGATTTTCGAGAATGTCGAGCAAGGAGTTATCTTCACTATCCACGAATGGTGCGTCAACAGAAACGTGACGGGCAGCAACGCCCAGTGTAGTTTCCACTTCTTCAGTTCCAATTTCCAGTAATTCTGCCAGTTCTTCTGTTGAAGGTTCGCGCTCAAATTCCTGTTCCAGTTGAGAGTAGGCCTTGCTGATCTTGTTAGATAATCCAACTTTGTTCAGTGGCAACCTTACAATACGAGACTGTTCGGCCAATGCCTGAAGGATCGATTGACGGATCCACCATACGGCATAAGAAATGAACTTAAATCCGCGCGTTTCATCGAAGCGCTGTGCGGCCTTGATCAAACCCAAATTTCCCTCATTAATGAGGTCACTCAATGATAAGCCCTGGTTCTGGTATTGTTTGGCTACCGAAACAACGAAACGAAGATTAGCTTTTGTTAGTTTTTCTAGTGCACGCTGGTCGCCCTGTTTGATGCGGATCGCTAACTGAACTTCTTCTTCCGGGGTAATAAGGTCAACTTTACCAATCTCCTGCAAGTATTTTTCAAGAGACTGACTCTCACGATTGGTAATTGATTTCGTGATTTTTAGCTGGCGCATTGACATAGGCAAGGAAATTTAGTGGTTAGTAAATTGAAATTCACAATAATTAGAACCAATGAAAGGTGACATTTGAATGGCAAATCTAAGGTTCTTAGCAATCCAACCCAAAAAAAATTATGATTGTTTTAACGGGATTAATGTAATATGGTCAAATTTCGGAAATAAATATGCAAATTATCGGGCAAATAAATTTTGTTTGTAACATCATTTTTTTATTATTGCACTCCAAGAAACAAGTGAATAGTTCTGAAATGAGTAAGAAAAAAATAATGTATTCGGTAGAATTCCCCATTAGATGCTCTCCGGCAATTTTATATGAGTTTTTATCTACACCGGTTGGATTGCAAGAGTGGTTTGCAGACAAGGTGGATCAACGTGACCACAAGTTTTTCTTTACTTGGAACGGGTCGACCGATAGTGCTGAGATTCTTGAACATATTGAAAACGAATTTATTCGTTATAGGTGGGAATATTATCCTGCCGATGAGTTTTTTGAATTCAGTATCGAACAAAGTCCGGTTACCAGCGAGACAATCCTGCGTATAACAGACTTTGCTGAAAAAGGAGATATCAAGGACCAGGAACAACTCTGGAATTCACAGGTTAGTGACCTGAAACACAGGATAGGCGCATAACCTATTTAATTGGAATTGATTGTCATCAACTTATAAAAAATGGCATTTTGCTTACTTTCCGTGAGAAAGGTTTGAGCGAAATGCCATTTTTGCATGTAAAATCTTTCCGGATTGATTTAATTCAGAATTGCAGATTGTATTGTTATCTGCCGGGTGCTGGATGTATAATACACTGCCTGCAATTTAATTTGAGCTTTTTTGATAATTACAAAAAGCCTTCATCCGCCATGCTCAGGTAGCTGTTTCCTGCAATAATTATGTGGTCAATAAGTTTAATGTCCATCAGAGAGGCCGATTCTTTTATTTTGGCCGTCAGGTATTTGTCTGGCTCGCTGGGATTTTTATTGCCAGAAGGGTGGTTGTGGGCTAGTAGCAATTGGTTGGCATTGTACAGTAAAGCGTTCTTCAAAATCAATCTAACGTCAGCAACCGTAGCCGTCATACCGCCATTACTAATGGGTTCATACCTGATCACCTTGCTGGCCTGGTTCAGGTACATTACATAGAAACTTTCGTGGCTGAGGTCTTGCAGTAAAGGCATTAAAATCTCAACAGCATCGGTACTCTTGCTTATTTTCGGTCGTTCCAGTCCGTCGGCTACCTGTCGCCTCCGGCCCAATTCCATGGCAGCCGAGATAGTAATAGCTCTTGCCGGGCCTATTCCGTTTATTTTCTGTAGTTCAGGTAATGACAGGCGCCCGAGCTCACGCAGGTTGTTTTGGGCCAGTTCAAGTGTTTCCCTTGCCAGTACCACCGCCGAGCGTTCAGGAGTGCCGCTGCCTATCAGTATGGCCAGCAATTCGGCATCGGTTAGGGCTGCAGCGCCTTTCTGCATCATTTTTTCTCTGGGCCGGTCATCTTCAAGCCAGTTTTTGATGCTGTTTGATTCGTTCATTAAGGCAGTTTAATTGGTATATATCGTCAAATGTAGCAAGTTAATTTCTATGATTGATTCTAAGGTGCCCACTTTCGATCACTTTTTTAATAAAACCACTTCGTTCCATATTTCCTTACTTTTGCGGCCTTACCAGTTGAATTCATGATTTACCACATTGTTACAGGAGATTTGGCCGCCGCTCCGCTTATGGAGGCAATAGTATCAGAACCCTTAATGGCAGGGGAAGTAGTAGTGATTAAGGATGTGCTGAGTGTTGGCCCTTTGCTAAGACAGGAGGGGCAAAAATTCCCTGAACTGAGAACTGCTTTCTGGCAACAGGTGCTGATCAATGAGAAAAACCCGGTTGTTGTTGATGACCTGGAGCGCTTGCTGAAGGTGGGTAACGAACTATCTAAAAACGAAACTGCACAGATATGGCTATGGGTGGCTCCCTGGCCGGCAGATATGTGTACTTATCATTGGGCCCTGAAATACCTTGGGAAATATTTGGGACGTTTGTTTGTGGTCAACATTGCAGGGTTGCCGTTCCTCGATGAGCAAGGCAAATTGTTTTTCCCAAAAGGGATAGGCGAGATAGTACCCCGCGAGCTGATTAAGGCCCGCAAACTTGCCCGGCCTGTCAGTGCACCTGAACTTGAAACGGATGTTTATGAGTGGGGCAAGCTTACCGACGAGAACGCTGGTATAAGGATACACGAGGGCGGTAAGCGGTTGAAATCGGTATCAGAAGAATATTACGATGCCCAGCTACTGGGTTTTTGCACCGGGCAATACCAGAAAGCTTCGAAGGTTGTAAATCAGGCACTTGCAAAATTCAATATCCCGACCGGCGATGTTTACCTCGGGTGGAGATTGCGGAAACTGGCTGAAGCAGGCAAGCTACAGTTGCAGGGCGAAATCAACAAATCCCTGAAAGATTTTGAAGTTAAATTTCCCGGTGGAGATGCAATTGACGCTCCTGAATCTGGTGAGGCGTAATTGTTCACGCCAAGGCACGCAGAAAAGGGCACAGAGTAGGTAAAGCCCAATTTTCAGTGATATTTCAACGAGTTTGGCTTAACCCAAATTGGCCATGTACTCCTGCAGCATCATTACCGCCGCCACAGTATCAATAAGCCCTTTTTTCTCGCGGTCCTTCTTTTTCAGGCCCATGCCCGAAATTTCGCGGCTGGCCATTTTGGAAGTAAGACGTTCGTCAATTTTTTGAACCGGCATATCCGGGAAAACATTGGCAAATTTTACAATGAACTTTTCTACCAGCGGTGTTGCATCGGTTGGGGAGTCATCGAGGTTGAGCGGATAACCAATTAATATTTTCTCTACTGGCTCGGTGAGCATATATTTTTTCAAATAGCCGATCAGTTCATTGGAATCAACGGTTTCGAGGGCGGTAGCTATAATTTTTAAAGGGTCAGTTACGGCTATGCCTGTACGTTTCTTTCCAAAGTCGAGTGCTATTATTCTTGCCAAAATATTTATTTGTGTTTTGATGATTTGAATACTACGGGTTGATGTCTTTTCAGTATTTCCCGTTCCATTTTCTTTAATTCCAGGTATTTCATTTGCATTCTGGCCTGCTTCAGCGGGTCAGTTTCTGTGCTCAGTTTTTGCATGAGTTCTTCCAGTAACACGATTACTTTTTTGTTCTCAAAATAAGAAAGTGAGCTGTCTACATCGTTTACATACATCATTGAATCTGAAACACTTTCAATGCCATACTTAGCCTTCCAGTTAAGGCTTATTTCTGTATCATGGTGCAATAGCTGCGCCAGCGTTTGCCGGATGGTAGGGTCGGGGTAATTGACAAAATAATGTATCTCTGGTGTTGATCCGAAATGGGTATAATGATCGAAGTACTCATTAAATAATTTGCCCACCAGTTGCGTGTCCAGCAAAGCAGGGTCCACCCGCTCTTCTATCATTTTAGCGACCGATTCGTAGCCTTCGTATGCAAGGTGGCCATATTCAATTAATATCCTGAGCAACTGCCATTCCTGAACTTCATCGGAAGAAGGCTTATGAAACTGCTCCTCACCCATCGGTTCTTCCATGGGTTCAGGTATGGCTTCATCCCTTCTTTTTGGTTTGTTTTCCTGTTCAACCCGGTCGCGGATATATTTGTTAACAAGGTTCACCAACCCGGTTTCATCCACCTTAAGTTTGCTTGCAGCCTCCCGAATATAGAAATTTTGGAGTGAAAAATCTTCAGCTTTATTGATCCTGGAAATACTTTCAGCTACCTCGTTTACCAGCTTCGAACGCTTGACGGGGTCGTTACCCGCATCCTGGAGCCCAACCTGGAGCCTGAAATTGATGACATCCTGCTTGTGCTCTTTTACATATTCATGAAATTTCGCCGCACCCGATTTCTGTATAAAACTATCCGGGTCTTCACCCTCAGGCAGCAATACCAGCTGCACGTTAAAACTTTGGCCCAGGGCCATATCCAGCCCCCTGATGGCTGCCTTGATACCTGCAGCATCCCCATCATATAATATAGTCAGGTTACGGGTAAGCTGGCCTATAAGGCGCAACTTGTCTTCGGTAAGGGAAGTACCACTGCTCGATACTACGTTCTCCACACCACCCTGGTGCAGCGATATTACATCGGTGTAGCCCTCTACCAGGAAACACTCATCCTGCTTGCCTATTGCCTGCCGGCTCTGGAACATGCCATAGAGCACCTTGCTCTTGATGTACAGTTCATTTTCCGGTGTGTTAATGTACTTGGGTGCCTTCTCATTACTTTTCAGGATTCGGGCACCAAAGCCCAATATTCGCCCAGTCATGCTTTCTATCGGAAAGATGACACGCCCGCGATAGACATCGAAATAGGAGCCATTCCGGTTCTTGATCAGTCCGGCCTTTTCCAATAACTCCTTGCTATAGCCCTTGATGATCGCTGCCTGATAAAAGGCATCATTCTGTTCCGGGTTATATCCCAGCCGGAACCGCTCAATGATCTCCTTTCTGAACCCACGCTGCTTAAAATAAGAAATACCGATCAACCGGCCTTCCTCAGTATTCATGAGCGTTTCGTGAAAGTGTTTTGCGGCAAACTCGTTGAGTATGCGCAACGCCTCACCAGCCTGTTGTTGTATCTGCCGTTCAGGTGAGGTCTCCGTTTCCTTGATGGTGATCTTATAAAAATCTGCCAGCCAGCGAATTGATTCGGGGTAAGTTAGTTTTTCGTGTTCCTGTATAAAAGAGATAACATTGCCCGCCTTACCGCAGCCAAAGCACTTATAGATGCCCTTGGCCGGCGAAACATTGAAGGAAGGAGTCTTTTCATTGTGAAAAGGGCAGTTGGCAATATAGTTGGTGCCCCTTTTTTTAAGTCGTACAAATTGCCCCACCACATCTATGATGCTGGCGCGGCTCATTACTTCATCTACGGAGGATTGTGCAATCATTGATTACCGCAAAGTTACGGGATTGTGGTAAAGCGAGGAGGTTTTTTGAGGAGCCGAGGGTCGGAGCGGGAAATGTAGGGGCGATCCCTTGCAGTCGCCCAATTTGACATGCTTGCTATCCAATGACACTCAATACTGGTCGACAAACTTTTAAGGCAAGCCACTGAGAAAATATAAAAGTATTCACCAAATATTTTGTTAATATAAAATGGAGTAAATAACTTTGGTTATAACTTTAAAATGTACGCACTTTGCCGCAGTCGAAGTAAAGGTTGGTATAGACTTGAGCAAAAATGGATGCCGAACTCTTTAAAATGATTGACTAACTGACTTTATATGTCATTTAACAACAAAAGGAAATTGAAGTGTTAAGCAATAAAATTACTACCAACTCTGTCAAATAAAAAAACCTCCATTATGAAAGCCACACTAATTTTAGTTGTGTTGACAATTGTTTTGTCAACCTGTAGCAAAAAAACGACGTACACGCCCGTTGATGCAGAGCTAAAGACCAATTTCTGGTACAAAGTAGGCACATACTGGGTTTATAGGGATTCTTTAAATGGGGAGGAGGACAGTTTTTACGTGGCTGAAACATCTGATTTGACGAATGTTGCAGCAGACAACAATGGAAATACCGAAGAAGAAATAGATATGAAAATATACGTTTACGATACGAAGAAAATAGAAGAAATACATTTTGGAGTCGGGAGGAATTTATTTGGAATTGGGTTTAGGGATCGAATCTATTCCTATGTTGTCGATTGCGGTTACAATATATTTTCAGTTCAAAATCATTCACTTTTTGCGTCGTCTTACTCATCTAATTTTAATTTTGGAGAACTATTACAAACAATACCAAAGTTTACGTTAAATGGAAAGGATTATAATGACGTATATGTCTTTCACCATAAAAATGTTGGGTCTTTGGGTAGTTCATCTAACGATACCTTATATATCAATGAACAAGTTGGAATTATACAAATGAGGATCAATCATTCAACTGATTCACTTTTTAAGCAATGGAAATTAGAACGTTTCAATATAATCAGATAAATTTTACCTTATGTCTAAGGAGCGTCTCCCGCTTGGTTGTGAGCATTGCGAACAGCCAAATGCGGGGGCTCTCCTAACCTTGCTTATCTTTTTTTTACGCATGACGATCAGTATTACATAAATAATACTGATGGTATTATTAAAATGCGGCTAGATCATCCCGCCGATACACTCTTTCATATATGGGAGTTAATAAGGCATAACGTTGTAAAATAGTTGCACAATGAAAAATATAATGATCATTTGTTTGTTGCGGCAAGAGCGTTGGGGGCAGGCAACAACGAGTTCGCATGAGTCTCCGACTCCGGCGGGTACGGAATTCGGTCTCCTAACCGAACGGATTGATGCAGTTATTTGTGTTGCCCAACTCGCCTGTCAATTCCGATAGCCATCGGAAGGCAACCCAGCCCGCCGTAGAGACACGCTACGCCTAAGTTTGTTTTTCCTTAACTTACTGACATTGAGCGTAGAAGAGCGGGAAACAGAGCGGGAGCGAGGGGGCAACACCCCTACACCTCATCATACACCAGTGACTTCCCAAATGTATCTGGCAGCGCAACGGCAGATATTAGTGCCAAAGCCCACACAATACACCCGGTGATGGCAAGCCCGCCAGTGAGCCCGATATGGAATATGTGCTCTATACCCTGGTGCAGGGGGATCAGCAGTACCAGTGCGCCCCTCATGAAATTAGTAACGGTTGCGGTTACAGTCACGCGTAAGTTGATGCCAAAATGCTCGGCGGTTGCGGTTACAAATACGGAAAGGTAACCACAGCCCAGACCCATTAAAAAAGAAGTGACACTTAGTTGCTGTCCGCCATTTATTCTGATAAAGTGATAAATTGTTGAAAGAATGCCCAGTGTCATAAAAGCAACCAGAATCTTTTTCCTGCTTTTGAATAACTGGCTCAATATGCCGCTGAGCAGATCACCACTTGTGATACCCACCTGGAACAGGATAAAACAAGTAGAGAGTTTTAACCCGGTAATTCCATTGAGTTTAGCAATTTCAGGACTTAACGTAATCAACAACCCAATGCTATACCA
>CANCOG010000219.1 GCA_947379685.1 Flavipsychrobacter stenotrophus
CACCATGAACTGAACCGCCGGTGTTTACTGTAGCTGTACCTGTAGCGCTGCTGCTATAAGTGCCGCCGCTCATTCCGCTGGTGGTTAATGTTGTATTGGCGCCCTGGCAAACTGTGCCGGAACCAGAAAGTGTACCTGCATTTGGTGCAGGGCTAATGGTTACGTTACGTGTTGCGAAATCAGTATTACATGTTCCCGATACTATATAAGATATAGTAGCTGAACCTGCTGAGGCACCATAGACTACACCGCTGCCATCAACTGAAGCTACAGAACTATTACTGCTGCTCCATGAACCGCCTGTACCTGTTGTAGAATATGTAGCGTTTGCTCCTTCACATATTGGTGAAGTACCGCTGGCTGTACCTGCATCAGCAAGTGGAGTAACTGTCATTGCATAAGTAGCAACATCGGTACCACAGCTGGTAGTTACAGAATAAGATATTGTGAAAGAACCTGCTGCAAGACCATGAACTACACCACCTGAGTTAACTGTAGCTGTTCCTGTTGCTGAAGAACTCCATGTACCGCCTGTACCTGAGGTAGAAAGCGTTGTGTTAGCTGCCTGGCAAACTGTAGTTGAACCAGAGATTGCACCTGCATTTGGTGTTGTATTTACAGTTACTGCTGCTGTAGCTGCATCTGTACCACATGAGTTGGTTAATGTGTAAGAAATTGTAGCTGAACCTGAAGTAACACCTGTTACATCACCGGTTGTGCTCACGGTGGCTACTGAGCTATTTGTAGAACTCCATGTGCCGCCGCCTGCACCGCTGGCAGTTAGGGTTGAAGCAGAACCAGTACAAACTGTTGTTGTACCGCTTAAAGAACCTGCGTTAGGTAGTGGGTTAACAGTCATTGCACTTGTTGCAATATCTGTACCGCAGCTGTTGGTCACTGAGTAAGAAATAGTAACAGAACCTGCTGCAACACCATGAACTGAACCACCGGTGTTAACTGTAGCTGTACCTGCAGCACTGCTGCTGAAAGTACCGCCGCTTGTTCCGCTGGCAGTTAAAGTTGTATTTGCGCCTTCACACACTGTGCTGGCACCAGATAAAGTACCTGCATTTGGTGCTGGGCTGATTGTTACGTTACGTGTACCGAAGATGGTATTACATGTTCCGGTTACTGTATAAGAGATAGTAGCAGAACCTGCTGAAGCGCCATAAACTACGCCGCTGCCGTCAACTGAAGCTACAGAACTGTTGCTGCTGCTCCATGAACCACCTGAACCTGTTGTTGTGTAGGTAGCGTTAGCGCCCTCACAAATTGGTGAAGTACCACTAACAGTACCCGCAACTGAAAGTGGGGTTACAGTCATTGCATAAGTAGCAACATCTGTTCCACATGAAGTAGTTACAGAATAAGAAATCGTAAACGAACCTGCAGCAACGCCGTGTACAACACCACCTGAGTTAACTGTTGCTGTTCCGGTTGCTGATGAGCTCCATGTGCCACCTGTACCTGAAGTAGAAAGTGTAGTATTACCTGCCTGACATACTGATGTAGCACCGCTGATAGCACCTGCATTAGGCGTGGTATTCACGGTCATAGCGCCTGTAGCAGATGTTGTGCCACAAGAGTTGGTCACTGAATAAGTGATTGTTGCAGAACCTGCAGCAACACCATAAACATCGCCTGTTGTACTTACAGTAGCTACTGAAGAGTTGGAACTGCTCCAGCTGCCACCACCTGTACCACTGCTGGTTAAGGTCGTGCTCGCACCAGTACATACTGAACTTGAACCACTTACAGAACCTGCATTTGGCAACGGACTGATAGTGACACCCTGTGTAGCGCTACTTGAGCCACAGGTACTACTTACCGTATAGGTTATAGTAGCACTGCCGCCGGCTACACCGGTTACTACACCTGTGCTGCTATTAACTGACGCAATTGAAGAGTTGCTCGTTGTCCAGCTACCACCACCGGTGCCGCTGGATGTATAGGTGGCAGATGCACCTGCACATATTGGTGAGGTACCGCTTACCGTTCCTGCACTTAGTGTTGTATTTACTGTAACACCCTGGGTTGCTGAACTGCTACCACAACCACTCGACACTGTATAGGTTATTGTCGCACTGCCTGAAGCGACACCGGTAACTACACCTGATGTAGAAACTGTTGCTGTGCCTGATGCAGAGGAACTCCAGGTACCACCACCGGTACCGCTTGAGGTATAGGTCGCAGATCCGCCAACACATAAGGGAGAAGTACCACTGACCGTGCCCGCATTAGGAGCACCAGTTATCGTCACTGTTGTTGTTGCGTTTGCAGATCCGCAACTGCCCGACGTGACTGCATAGGTTATTGTGGCTGTGCCCGCCGAGACGCCCGTGACGGAACCAGTAGAAGAAACTGTCGCAATACTGGAGTTGGAAGAAACCCAGGTCCCTCCTGCCGTCCCACTGCTGGCTAATGTATTAGATGCCCCCGCACACATGGTTGTCGTTCCCGTTATAGAGCCTGCCGAGGGCGAGACTTGAACTGTTATATTTCGTCGGGCATTAAATGAACCACAACCGTTTGGAGCTGTGGTATAAGTTATGTTCACCGAACCGGCCGACACACCGGTAATAATCCCTGTTGATGCAGTAACTGACGCAATAGAAGAGTTCTGAGTGGTCCAGGTATGGCCATAAGAAACACCTAAATACCTCGGAAGCCCGTTGGTAACACTACTTGATGTAGCGGTAAGGGTAGCACCGGTACAAATTACAGTACCTCGTGCTGGAGTGAGCGTGCCCGTATCAGAAAATGGACGGATGTAAACAGCCTTGGTAGCAGAAGTAGTACCGCAGCTTACTGTCGAAGCAGTATAGCTGATGGTAGTAGTTCCGCCCAAAGGCATTGTAGAGCCGGAGTAAACACCGGTAACTACACCCGAAGAAGGGTCGACAGTCGCGATTGAACTGTTAGCCGAACTCCACACGCCACCGCTGCCGGTAGTAGAATAAGTTTGAGCTGCAGTAGCACAAAAGCTATCCTGGGTTGCAGAAAGTGTACCCGGGTTAGGAGCGGCTGAAACAGTAAAGTTTATTGTTGTTGTCGCTGTATTAGTGCCATTGCTTACCTGTATGGTAATGGCATCAGTTCCGGTATAACCTGCAGTAGGCGTGTAGGAACAACCTGATGGGGTAACTGAACCACCTGTAGAAGATGCAGTAGCAGAAAAACCAGCCAGGGAACCATGTGTAGGGCCTGAGGTAATTGACCATGTTTCAGTTGCCGTTCCTGCACCTGCAGCATCGGTAATAGTTAGATTTGAGTTGATGCTGTTAGCAGTAGAGTTTTGACACACCGTCTTTGTTGTAGCTCCTGTAAAGGATGGGATAGTGCCGAATGATAAAGCAGTGGTAGGTATAGCAACTGTAGCCGTACCTGTCACTGTAACCCAGTTGGAAGTATTGGTAATTGCCGACTGATATGCTGCAGCAGAAGTCAGAGAACGTGAACCATTATAGTAACCGGCAATCGCATTGCTGCCAAACTGCGCATAATTAGTAGAAGAAAACGAAGATGGAACGAAAGAAGTAAAGTTATTACTTGCAGAGCCGAAGCCCCATGTCGTTTGGGTACCCTGCCATATCCACATAGAAACTGGCACAGCGCTGCCCCCCATGGTTACAGCAGTACCTGCGCCCGAAAAATCGGTAGAAGTAGACCCTGTGCCGGTTCCTCCATAATAAATGAGCATACGCGCACCCGCTGTACTTTGAGACATGTAGCCACCAGAGCCACCGAAGCCCGAGGCCATAGCCGTATGAGATCCTATATTTGCACCGCTACCATTGTAACAAATGATTACGGTCCCCCTGGCAATGGTAGATCCGGTATTATTCACCCAGAGATTAATACCACTAACTGTACGGGCATTGCCTGAAGTGTACACATTGGTACCATTAAAACCCGCAAAACTAAACCTGATGGTCGTGTTCGGCGCAAGGTCAACCATCGGCACCCAGGCGAATTCTTTAAAGCCACTGGCACCAGTGTTACCATTGTTCAATCCCACCAGCATAATGTCGCCGGCCGATAACGCAGTTTGTGCCCTTGCAGGCTGAAATATGGCCAGCAGTAAAAGGCAGGCCACCATCGTTCGTGTTGTCATTTTCCACACACTGTGTACGTGTTTCATCATTTGGTTCAATTTAAGTTGTATAAGAAAGCACTAAAAATTCAATATGTATTTGATAAGGTATCCCTGAAAGTCAACTGCTTCTCTACCAATCGGTTATAATCAAGTTTTACTATAAGGTTCTGATAAAGTAATTCAGCGAATAAATACGAAAAAAAAATAACCATGTAGCATAATCTAAATGGAATTATTTTATCATACTATAAGGTTTAGCCGCTAAGGTACAACAGACCACGTTACTTTTAACAATTCGAAAAGTTATTAAATTGTTATTGGAAAAATCTCATTGTTTTTTAGTGAGTTTAATATCCTCCGGGGGAATGATAATGCAAGAATTTATGGACATCAAACGTTGGCCAAAACGAAATAAACCAAACAACCACAACAATATATATTCAGGCAAATACAAAATCAATTTATGCGCTGCGAGCAACTTGATACCACTATTTGTTATAAGTAGATTTGAACAAACTGCCTACCTTCAGGATACTAATCGACCTGGCAAACTATTATAATATTGGCAATGGCAGCAGATCAAAAAGTACCGGACTTTTGAAAAATAATGGTCCGAATTCTTCCCTGAAAGGAATACTCATCTTTCCATGGCTTTGTAAGCCCCAATTTACGCTGTGTCAGTTAAGAGCAAGGCAAAATTGCACTTTCTCTTCCCGTCGTCAGTTGGTATCTTGTGGCCTCGATCTGTTTTTTTTAAGAACCATACAACTTGAGTTAAGAAAAATTTAATTCAGCACCCGGGTCTTCCGCCCAGGCGCCTTTAGCCCCCTTGTGTTTTAGCAAGAAACACCACAGATTGCCTTGAGTTTGTAAAAGCCCAAGCAGGCAATAAATTGCATTTCAATTCATTGCCTGTTAAACCTTGTGCAAGTAAATTTCATTGTAAATTATTTTATCTATTACAAATAACGCAGCAACCACTATATCAACTGCATCTCAAACCCATATTACAATTGGGCATTTACATATGCAATATCTCTCTACAATTAAATTGAACTAAAATAAAGTACTGCAAGCTATTTTTTTAACAAAAAAAGATTATTAGGTTTGTGAGGCACAAAATAAATTGTAAACTTTTAAAACTTAAACAAAATGATGGATTCGTTTATGGGCATGGTACTACCTATGGGTTTAAACTTTGCTCCAAGAGGATGGATGCCTTGCCAGGGCCAAATATTACAAATTCGTGCATATACGGCGCTTTTTGCGCTGCTTGGCACCAGGTTCGGAGGAGACGGACAATCAACATTTCAACTACCTGAGTTGCGTGGCAGGGTGATTATTGGCCAGGGACAGGGGCCAGGATTACAGGATTACAATATTGGCGATACTGGCGGTGATGAAAATGTTACACTTACTACGGGTGAAATGGCCGCACACACCCACTCGCTGGTTATGAACGCGGCTTCTCTCGATAATAACTCGGTTGTACCTACAGCGCATTTTCTCGGGGGAGGTACAATCAACAATTTCAACGCAGCTAAAAATACAACATTAGGCCCCAATGCGGCTACGTGCCCGGTTGTGGGGGCAGCTACTCCTTTTAGTGTAATGAACCCTTACCTGGCATTGTCTTACAACATAGTTGTTGAAGGTATATTCCCTGCCAGGAGTTAGTAAATTGCAGTAAAATAATCAGCCTGCCTCACAGTAATAGTGCTTTGATGCCTGCGCGCTCAAATTGTATTAATTGAATTTGTTTGTATTTTAATCATAAAATTTTAAAAAATAATATTATATGGATCAGATGTTAGGTGTTATTATACCAATGGCATTCAATTTCGCCCCAAGGGGTTGGACATCTTGTGAAGGCCAACTTTTAGCTATCAACACGAACCAGGCGCTTTTCTCCCTCCTGGGTGTAACCTATGGAGGTGATGGCCGAACTACATTCGCACTTCCCGACCTTCGTGGCCGTTCACCTCTGGGTTATGGCGTTGCCTCAACCGGCACAACCTATGCACTTGGCCAGGTTTCGGGCTCCAATGCTGTCACGCTGACACCAGCCAATCTACCTGCACATTCGCATCCGGTGACGATCAATGCAAACACCGCTTCCAGCACCAGTGACCCGAGTTCAGGGGGCTATATAGGCGGTGGTCTTGCTATCTTTTCCAACTCAACAACGCCAAATACTACACTTGGCGCTGCTGAGCTCACAATCGGTGGTGCCGGCCAGAGTCAGCCCCTGCCTATAGCAGCTCCCTATCTGGCAATGTATTATAATATTGCAACTACTGGTATGTTTCCGACCAGGAACTAGTTTAAATAGCCGCAATTGCGTCTGGCAATAGCGCGCAAAAAAATAAACATATTTTTAAAACAAAATAAAAAATTATTATATGATGGACGCATATGTAGGAATGGTTGCCCCAATGGCTATTGGCTACGCTCCGGTAGGTTGGATGTCTTGCGAAGGGCAAAGTCTGCCTATCGCACAAAACGAGGCGCTTTATACGCTGATCGGCACCATGTATGGTGGCGATGGAGTAACTTCATTTAACATTCCTGACCTTCGTGGCCGCAGGATCATTGGCCAGGATCCAAGAAACAACGCCGTTCCCGTTGGGGCCAAAGGTGGCGCAGAACAGGTAACGATGTCAAACTCAACTATGCCGGCGCATACACACGCCTTTGTTGTCAATGCTATGACTAACGACCAGTCGCAGACTGTACCCACCAACAACATTCTTGGCGGCGGCGGAGCACCTGCGCTGGCTGTCTATACCGATACCCCGACCGATTGCACATTGAGCACAGACGCTGCTGTCGCTGCCATAGCCGGCGGTTCCTTGCCAATACAAACACTCAGTCCATATGTCGCAATGTATATGGTCATTTGCGTAAACGGCATATTTCCTACAAGGAATTAATAAAAACATCAGATCAACCCAGATCTGCCACACTTGCACCGGGTAAACACAAAAGTACTTATCCGGTAAGGACAAAACCAGTTTATGCGCATTGAGCAACTTCGGTACCGCAATTTGGTATAACTGCAGTTAGGCAGCCTTGGCTACCTCCGGGAATATGACCGGGTTTGTCAACTAGTGTAGGATTGGTAATGGCGGCAGTTCCCAAAGGACTGAACTTTTGAAAAATAATTTTCTGGTTAAATTCACTTTGAAGGAAGGATAAATTTAACCGGAATTTGTAAACCCAAAAGTATGATGTGCCTGGTCTGGACAAGTAGCAACTGTTCTTTCTCCTCCAGGCGTCTGTTGGTTTTCTGGGGCCTTGATCTAAGTTTACAGTGCAAATGCAGTTTGAGATAACAAAAAATTAATACGGCACCCGGATTGTACCCGGGTGCCGTTTGCTTTAATAGTGCTTTTGAATGAAACAACCCAGATTGACTTGAATTCACACGACCTCAAAAAAAATGCAAATAGCTTGTATTTCAATTCATTACCCTATTGAATCATGTGCATGTAAGCTTCATTGCAAATTAATTTATCTATTACCAATATCGCAGCCCCCATTCAATCAACTGCGCTCCAAATCTATACTATAATTGAGGATTAATATACAATATATTCTTCTTCGTTTAAATTGAACTAAAATAAAGTACAGCAAGCTATTTTTTTAACAAAAAAAGATTATTAGGTTTGTGATGCACAAAATAAATTGTAAACTTTTAAAACTTAAACAAAATGATGGATTCGTTTATGGGCATGGTACTACCTATGGGTTTAAACTTTGCGCCAAGAGGGTGGATGGCTTGCC
>CANCOG010000220.1 GCA_947379685.1 Flavipsychrobacter stenotrophus
CTACCAATAAAAAAATATTAAAACGCCTGAACATAATTCGCCCCAAAAATAATGAAAAAATAAGGCGCTTCCCTTTTTGATTTTTTCTGCTTTTTGCCCAGGTAATTGACGTCCGGGAATTAGGGTAAATTAAATGTTTCCATTTTGTTGTTGTTTAGTTGAAATAGCCTACTTTTGCAGCTCTGGCAAGTCTTATACGGCCAGCTCCTATTGAACCCCCCAGGACAGGAATGTAGCAAGGGTAGGTGGTTGAGCGGTGCGATGTGAGTAACTTGCCAGTTTTTTTATGCTCGTTCCTCCCGGATTTTTTAATAGTCTCCAATTTTTATGTTGTCCTGGCGAATGGTTTGTAGTACCACAGACTTGCAATGTGAATAACTCATCAATAAAGTAGCAAAACATTTATCTAACTTTGCAGGCACAAACAATCATTGTATGAAATTTTTTATAGATACGGCCAATCTAAGCCAGATTCAGGAGGCTAATGAACTGGGTATTTTAGATGGGGTTACCACCAATCCTACGTTGATGGCCAAAGAGGGCATTAAAGGTCAGGAAGCTATCAACAAGCATTACCTTACAATCTGCGAGATGGTTGATGGTCCGGTGAGTGCTGAGGTGCTTGGGACTACTTTCGATGGAATGGTAGAAGAGGGTAAGAAACTTGCTGCTATTCATAAGAATATTGTTGTGAAAATACCTATGATCAAGGATGGTATCAAGGCAATAAAGTGGTTTACGGATAATGGTATCCAGACTAATTGCACGCTGGTGTTTTCTGCCGGGCAGGCGATTATGGCTGCAAAGGCTGGTGCTACCTATGTGTCTCCGTTTATCGGCAGGATTGATGACAGCAGCTGGGATGGTGTACAGTTGATTGAGCAGATCGTGAATATTTATAATAACCAGGGCTTTATGACGGAGGTTTTGGCTGCTTCTATCCGCAATCCGTTGCACATTGTACGTTGCGCAGAGGCTGGCGCGGATGTGTGTACTTGTCCACTTTCATCGATCTTAGGCTTGCTGAAGCATCCGTTGACGGATATTGGCTTACAGCAGTTTTTGAATGATGCCAAGGCGATGCAATAGTGCTTTTTGTGCCCGGTTAGCGGGCAGCTGAAACGATATGGTATTTTATTATAGATCCCGGTTACTTATTGTAGCCGGGATTTTTTATTATGAATTTTAGATGAAGTTTTTGACGAGCTTTATCTGCGTTGAGTTTATCATGTTGCAGATCAAGCGTTTGCATGGACTTAATGTGCTATTAATTTCTTTTTTATTTGTTAATTAAAGAATAGTATACAATATTTGCAAACAGTATTTCGTTCCTTTTACTTAATTATTTATAGTTTATGAAATAAGTTCGAAGTGAATAATATACCACGTCTAAAACCTATCATTTGTACAACCTGAAAAAATTTTATCCATGGCTTTATCTACCCATTTTCCCATTAAAGTTGCGGTGGCTGATTACTGTCCGCTGATCAGGCAGACCATTTGTTCCTATCTGCAGGAAATGGGTAGTTTTGAGATAGCGATACAGGCCAGTGACGGGGCTGAGCTTATTCGCGGTTTGCAAAAAACAAGGGAGCTACCTGATATTTGTGTCCTTGATATTAATATGCTTGTAAAAAATGGCTATGAGACTGTAAAGGAGATCAAAACCAACTGGCCCGGGATTAAGATTCTGGTGCTTACGTTGCTCGATAACGAATATGCTATTGTACAAATGTTGAAATATGGCGCTGACGGGTACATGCTTAAGAATTGTTACCCTGATGATATAAGGAAGGCGCTGGTTTCGATCTATAATGTGGGGAGCTATGAAAACGACCTTACGATAAAATATGCGAAGAATGCCATTAGGGGCGATGCCCATAGTGCAAGAAAGATCACGGAAAAGGAAATGCAATTTTTATCTTTTTGCTGCAGCGAGCTTAGCTACAAGGAAATTGCTCAAAAGTTGTGTGTGAGCCCGAGAACGGTTGAGGGCTACAGGGATGGGCTTTTTGAAAAATTACAGATCAAGTCGAGATCGGGGTTAATTATGTATGCTGTCCGGATCGGTTTAATTCCTTATTGCTATGTTTGAATTTAATTAGCGGATTGAATTTAATTAGCTGATGTGCTGATTAGCAAATTAGCTGATGGGTTGCTGAATTGGGGCCACAAATGGTGAGGGATCTTTTTTGGAAGTAGGAAGCGGTTAGGCCCGTTCAGAAGGAAGTCGGGTCGGAGACCCGTTTAACTAATAGACACGAGAACGCTGCGCTAACTCTCGAGCCAGTGGATAAGCTGAGGGGTTCCCGATTGTCTCGTCCTGAAAAAAGTTCACACTGTCTAAAATTACATGCTAGCACCCTGATAGTGGGTGCAATATTAATGGCCGGCGGTGTAACCGGCGGTTTGTGGTTATGTCACACGTACCCTCCCGCAAAAAGGTGCGGGACAGACGTTAGCGGGTGCAACAATTGGTGATGGATTGTTTTCGCAAACGAGGCGTTGCGTCCAGTGGGGAGACATACGCCCAACTGTTATTTTTGTTTTTATCTTATTAGGTCACCAAAACGAATACGTCCCGGCGTATGGCAGTTACAAACTGCCGGGATTCAGTAGACACAAGTTGCAGCGCACATAACTACGCCTCAAACTCGCGCCAGTGGCCCCGTTTATCTAGTTGGGCACGAGTGCTCTTGTCTGAACACCCATGCCAAAGGAATACGCAATTTTAATTAGCCACCTTAATTCCAATTGTGTTTTCGGAGAACTGGAGAAAGGCCCCTCCGGATGCATTATTACCATTAATACGGTACTTCTTTAAAATGTCTTTATCCCGAATTTTACCAATTTTGAATGGTCTGATAATTTCATAGACATAGTCTAGTGCTACTACATAGTCGCCGGGAGGGAGGTGTTTAAAATAGTCAGTCCAGTAATAATTATTTATCGAGATGGAACTATCTGGCGGCACTACAATTGTTTTGTAATTTGATTTTTCGATTTGGCCTTTTTCATATTGATGGAGTTCGTAAGGAAAAAAGCTCGTTTGGGTGCGATAAACTGGATCTAACTTATAAACCCTGATATAAAAAGTGCTTATACCAAGGTGTTTGTAGACTTCTGCATTATCATAGCCATTCTCTATTTTACATTGCTGGGGTGCAACAAATTTTCCCGTTCCGCAGTTATGAAATTTCACATTTATCGACAGGCTATCCAGTTCATGCCGCCGGTGCGAAAACACATGGATGTCGGTACTATCTTTTGTGATATCAAAAGTAAACTGCAGGCATTTGTTTTGACAAAATGCACCAGAATGAATAAGAAGAAAAATAAACAAAAAATACCTACGCATGAAATTGAATTATTGCTGAGAAATCCGATTGGCTTACTTAATAGTGAAGTAGGTGTCGTTAGCCGAAGTTTGAATGTATTGACCACCGCGTGCTAACCTGGTACCTGATTTTTTCATTTTGTCAGTTATTTTTTTTGCATCGCCGAGATAGACTTCATCATAATAAACCTCTTTATTGTAGTAAAAAACATAATCAAAACTCATTTTGTATTCGCCCGGCTCAAATAATTTGGTATCCAGATACCATTGGAAATAATTGCTCTTTTTACTAAAAACATATTCTTTCTGTGGCTTTAAGGTAATAGTTTCGGGAGGTACAGGTAATGATAAATAAGAATGTCCCTGATCAAATGTATTAAGGTTACTGTAGTGCATGTCCACGTAACGCTCTCCCATTTTTTTATACAGTCTAATGTATATGGGGCCAAGCCTAATCTGCAGGTTACCGTAATCAGAATAGTCATTGAACAGTGTTGGTTCCGCTACCAATTTAACGCTAGAAGCTCCGCAATTATAAAAGGAGATTTTGTAGATCAGATTTTGAATTTCATCGACCCTGCCTCTGTCCATCGATAAACAGGTATGATCAAAGGGTACTAAGACTGATGATGGAATTTTTCTTAACACTTCAACATTAAACAACAAACAAGGTGCCTGGCAAAAAGCTATGCAGGGAATAAAAATGAAGACATAATATATGAAATAGTATTTCATGGTCGGAGCCTGATAGCATGTTCCCCCAAATATAATTAAAGTTCAGTATAGCCTTAGCGGGCCGGGCAAGGATGCCTTCTGATTGCTATCGGAACGGACCCGGCGAGTCAGAAAAAAAGGTCTAGAAATATTATTCAACTGAGGGCCAAAGGTTGCCATTGAGACCAGTAACAGATGGTGTCGGCGTATAATGGAGAGCGGATTATCTCGCAAGCGGACGCTAGCAGAAGAAGGGACGCTGCGACCAGTTCAGAGGTCATCAAAACGAATACGTCCCGACGTACGGCAGTTTCAAACTGCCGGGATTCAATAGACACGAGTTGCAGCGCACATACCTACGCCTCAAACTCGCGCCAGTTGCTTATCTCGCAAGCGGACGCTAGCAGAAGAAGGGACGCTGCGATCAGTTCAGAGGTCATCAAAACGAATACGACCCGACATACGGCAGTTGCAAACTGCCGGGATTCAGTAGACACGAGTTGCAGCGCACAGACCTACGCCTCAAACTCGCGCCAGTTACGGATTGCTGTGACCAGTGGGCTTTACATTAATTTCTATACTGCTGGTTGGTGTACAAAAAGGTTTCTTTACTTTTAGGAGTATTAGCTAGTCATTTTATGATGTTATTTAAGCCCCTTAAGGGGAGTTATATATTTTCAGGTATTATTTTTGCTGTCTTGTATTCTGCTTTAGGATGTAATAGCAAAAAATCTACTGAGCAGGCATCATCGACCCGAACCGGAGCACCTGTTGAGATGAGTAAGGCGAGTAAATCGGCGCTGCAACCAGCAGGATATAAAGTGTACCAATCGTTTCTGCCACAGATGTTACCAGGTAATAAGCAGGTAACGGTTTGTTTGCTTCAAGATGAAAGGCTTACCGGCCCCACGGCAGCGGTCAGCTATTACCCGGGCCTGCATGCCGCACAATTGATGTTCCACTCTGACGAAGAAGCTTTTAATCCTGATGGACCAGAATATAAGCCGGCCATTTTATTGACGAAGGGGGGCGATGGCAACGTCATATCCTATAATATTCTTGATGTTCCTTATGCACGGATTGATTCTGCTTATCTTGATGAACAAAAGACCAAGCTGATCTATTTGTTTACTTTGGACTACTCCATAGGTATGGGGTCATACAATGGTCCGGCAACTTATTTTGTCGGTTTTGCTGATACGGGTATGGTCAACTACAATGCTGGCAATAGTTTTGCAAGCACGCTAAAGGCTGCGTGGGCTATGCGTTATACGGCTAATGGAATGGAGGTGTGGAGCAAGATTTGCAGACCTGGTGACAACGATGATTTTAACACAGCTACGGAGAAGGCAGTTTGGCAAGACGGCTCATTCAAGATAACCAAAGTAGTCAAGAGTGGCATTTGGGAAAATGACGGCAGTGATGGGGCCGAAGGCATGAGGGAATTTATTGATGGTTTTTCCGAGTAGTTGTTGGGGACAGCCGAGGAACGATGATATTGCCGGGTTGAGGGTGACCTGAATGACGAGCATTTGAAATGCACTCTCCTACTCTTTTAACTGCGCCGTTTGTACAACGAAGTGTATATTGCCAGGGTTTGTGACTTCATAATCATGATATTGCCGGTGGCTTAGGATTTTTATTGTAAGGGCGGTGTCTACTTCAAAAACCAATGGTTTGTATACTCCCTTTCTCAATTTGCCTGCATAAATGACATATTTTCCCGGTCGTTTGGGTATACGTTTAATCAATATTTTGCTTGCTGGTCCGAAGGCTCCTAAAGACATAGTGTCCCTTGCAATTTCACTTGCCGCAGGTAGTTCGTTTCCATCCTGATCATAAAAGACAAGTGTGGTATCAAACAAGAACTGGATGGAGGACGTATCCCTGGCATTAAAATAGAAGACATCCTGAGCAGATACCCGCCGGGAGGAAACCATCATCAACAATAAAATACAAGCATATTTCACTTTTTTGTTTTTTTATTACAGATGAGTGGGTCGAAGTCTCTTTATAAAGTATGTCATGGAGTTTTGCAAAGGTAGTTACCGTCATCCTTTTTACATTGTTTCAACCCTAGTCTTTAACCCTTTATTGACGGACGTGTTAATGAACTGTCTTGTGGTTCAATGTTGCAAAATCATCATTTGAACGAAATAATGGCATCGCAGTAATTTACCCACCTATAAACATAACCCAATCAGTGACCGCATTTGTATCACGTTTATTGATGTTCATCAGCATCTCTATTTCCACGGGGGGATAGCGTACGCTATCGAATACGCCTCGTCTTTTGGCCTCCCTGAGGAACCAGGGGTGAATTCGCCTGGCGTTTTCTCTTATATAGTAAATCACCTCTGGTTGCAACGGATTGATCAGCCTGAATTTCCCGTATGCTCTTTGGCGGTATGCGTCAATTGTATCTCCATAAAATAGCGGGTGGAAACCTATTCCGAATATGACCATGCGTGGGAGTTTGTAGTTGTTATGACCATACACAAGTCCGTCAAAATAATTACTGTAATCTAATTGAGTTGATTTCAAATATCGCAATTCGTCAATTAACGTGTCATGGTAATAAAACCCCAAATAAACCGCGACATTTCTGCTATCGCGACCTATGATGGTTGAACTGCTGTCCCGCCTCCACCCGGGCCGTACTTCAAATTCCCCGCAGGTGAAGTTTCGGCCTCCTTTTAAACGCATTGGGCTATCGCAAAACGAGCAGTAATAGCGCCATTTGGCATCGAGGTATATTTCTTTCAGCGCCCCAGAGGCTGGTTCATACCTATCTTGTACCGTTATGGTACTGTCTGGGGGTGCAGGTACGCTTGCAGTTTTATGGTTGGCACAGGCCGATAATAAACATAAAAGCAGATAGAGGTATATTATGTTTATTGTTTTAGCCATGCTTTTTTTCAGGTGTTGTACGCTTAACCGGCATTAAATTACGAGTGTGGTCTTTTGTTGTGTCAGTATTACTTCTGTAAAGTTAAATCAGATTACGATCGATGACTACACGCTGTAAATTTGTTGTCGATATTTCGGGCGGCGGTTGTTCCCAGGTTGAAATATTCATCAAATTAGATTTGGACATTCAGCAGCACCGGCCTTCTCAGAAGATTATAGTTCAGGCGGATGCTTGCAGAAGTGGGGACGTATCGACCAGTGGGGTTAATAGCCGGCATGTTTACCCCCCGCCGTCTGATTACTGTCCAGGGAGGGTTATCTCGCAAGCGGACGGTTGCAGAAGTGGGGGGACGCAGCGAGACGCTGCGACCAGTGGAGTTTAGCTACGTCAGTTGCATATTTTGGCTAAAGCCGCTAAACGCGTCAATTTTACCCTCGGCCTGAAGGCCGGGGCTACTCGACAGAGCGAGACTAGCAAATTAGTTATGTGTTATTAATCCGATTTAATGGATAGTTCAGGCTCGTATGCAACTAAACTTATCTTTTTGATTTTTAGTTTCAATAGCGCAAGGAACTGGTCAAGCTAAAGACAACTATACTTTTTTCAATCTCGCTTTGCACTGATTGGATGCTCTTTTTGCATTGAATCAATCCACGGGTTACCCTCCTGCTCAAAACATACAAGACAGTTGTGGCAAATATCGTCCAATTGCAGACAAAGTCCATAAGTCCGCTCAACTTGACCATTGTTGCAATAAAAAACAGTTTCAATATGCTCATTCATTGCCCAACTGGTTTTAACATCCCATGTTCCTTCAAATGGCTTGAACCTTTCCGATTTTGGAATGAAGAGTTCTACGGCATTATTTGGAACAAAGATATCACCAGTCTGCCCAATGGTATGTATA
>CANCOG010000221.1 GCA_947379685.1 Flavipsychrobacter stenotrophus
AATTTTTATTTTCGATACAGTAGATGGCACTGTAAAGGAAGGTGAGAAAGAGGATACTATTTCTAAAAATCCCGCTTATCACCTGTTACACCGATTTGAAAAGGGTATACATCGGGTTTCAGTATTTGAAAGGCAATAAAAAATCCCCCGGACAGATCAACATAAACAGCGTTTGCCGTAAAGTACCCGGCAAAAAAAGTCATTGGTGCAGAAGCAAGATCCCGAATGGGGTCTAATAAAAATAGCCGTGGGTTGAAACCCTCGGCTTAATATTTTAGGCACCTACCCCAAAGGAGCAATGTCATTGAATTAACATGATTTTCTTTGCGGCTTTACTTCAAATAAACCGAATGATGATTGAATAAACTAGGAACTGCGCCGCTGCGTCTTTGCGCGAAACCTTAAATCAACGCAATGATAAACTAGGCGCACAAAACGCCTTTATTTAGTAGGCTAATTTAGTCCGCAACGTTTTAAAAATTGTTGCTTCTTTTGGGCAGTGTTTTTCAATTTGTTAGATACCTTTTTGTTGGTATCTTTATTGAATGGACGATAAAACCATTCTTTTAACCACTTTAGCGCAAGGCGGATTCGGCATTAAACCCACCAAACAAGATTTGATTTTGCGTCTAGTTAAAAACTATGGTATCGAAAAATCAGTAGCTGAACAATTAATGTTTACCTGTCTTCGCGAGCGTTTGATTGACATAAATATGGTAGATAGACTCGGTATTACGCAAAAGGGCTTGGATTGGTTGCAAAATATTGAAACCGCTGAGGAAGAAACCGCACATCAACCTGACGAAACTGCTAAACCTAAAAAACCATCTGCCTGGACAGCTATTGAGAGACTTGGTTGGATTGCAGGTATCATTGGTACTGCTGTTGCTATTTATGCACTTTTCTTTCAGCACACCTAGAATTTTAACCTGAACATTTACAAGCCCCGCTAAAATAATTATTATCATTGCTAACAGTGTAACTATATAAGATCCTGTATTTGATACAGATTCTCGTCTCATGCTATAAAAGTAAAAAGCATAAGACACAAGTCTGTGGCTATTTTCAGACCCTCTATTAATTATTGCTCAGTATCGAATCTAAAGGAGCAAGTGTTTAATTAAGTGCTTTCTTTAGCTGTGCCTGAACCATTGACGGTGTTGGCTTCGTACACTCCCAAATAAAATTCTCTGGATTGTCTTTATCAACAGTCACATCAATTGCATCTTCTGAAATATCCTCCAGCGTTACAAATCCCCTGTACTTACCATCATCCACTTTTTCGCATATTTTAAAAACAAATATTTCGCGCTAAATTTGCAATGTGCTTAGTTTGTTTAAATCTGTGGGGTGGGGAAATTACCCCATAAATTGGTATCAAGTCTACCCCAATAACTACTGCTTATCTCAACTACTAGATGTGTACTTGGCACCAATGTCTCTATCTTCTGTGTTATTTGTTTTGGAGTAAGGGTAGTCTTAATAAATAGGACATAAGGCAATCCCGCATAAAACCAAGTACTGACATTGGGGTCTTTGTCTAACATATCCCTAACCTTATCTCTGTCAAAATCTATGCCAAGAGAAATCTGAAATAATTTACTAGTCATTGCTGCCTCCTTGGTTTAATTGTGACACCGGGGGCGTTAAATCAACAGGATTAATTTCAATCGGGTTACCCTTTTGTGCAATCATACTCAATTTCTTGTCTTCTAATAAATAGCTTTCTGACTGTAGTCTATCAGGCTTAAACAGATAAAACAGTAAATACATTAAACAACCAAAAGCAATCAATACAATTTCAGCGTTAATCAACTTACCCGTCATTTCCTTGTCGTTCACGAACTTTATAAGGCTAAAGATAATTACAGATGCTACAAAAAAGAACAGTATAAAAGGAAAGAATGCATTATGCTTCTTGCCGCTTTTCAATATATTGGCAATATTACCAAAGACCTGCTCCAAAATATTTCTAGCTAGTTTAGTATGTAAATGTAGGGATTGTTCCATAAAGCAAGAAATCCCACACCTGTTTTTAGATATGGGGTTTGGTGAAATTATATTTTGCTTATCTTAACACCTCTTCAAAAGCACTTTCTGGCTACTGCCTCAATCCTCTTTTGATGCGCTTATTATGTCATTGCGTAAATAAATGACTTTGCCCCAATGTTGAACTGGGGTACTATTTTTTCGATTGACGGTGTACTTTATTTTATCGTTGCCCCTACTGTCAAAGGGCTACAAACCGTAATAAGCAACTACCTCTTCGCCTGCGCTGTTTCTCATGCCTCTGTACATACCGGCTGAGTTGAAACAAAAATCGTAGTTACCCTTCGCGTCAACCGCAATTAGTCCACCCTCGCCACCAAGTTTCACCAGCTTATCTTTCACTACCACATCACACGCTTCTTTTAGGGAAAGCCCCTTGTATTCCATAAGGCAGGAAACATCATGCGCCACAACCGCCCTTAGGAAAAATTCACCATGGCCGGTGCAGGAAATGGCACAGGTTTCATTATTTGCATAGGTGCCTGCCCCAATTACAGGGCTGTCACCTATACGCCCGAAACGTTTGTTGGTCATGCCGCCGGTTGATGTGCCTGCTGCAAGGTTGCCATGTACATCGCATGCAACAGCGCCAACTGTACCGAATTTATGATCGGGATTTGGAGCTACCGCAGGTCCTTTCAGATTATCCCCTTTGTGGTCCAGTTGGGTAAAATTAGTGTCTCTTATTTCCACCCACTGGTCATATCTTTCCTGGTTGAAAAAATATTCATCAGGGGTCATTACCATACCCTGGTTAATGGCAAATTCAGCCGCGCCACTGCCACTCAATAAAACGTGGCCTGAATGCAGCATCACTTCCTTAGCCAGCTTTATAGGGTTCTTTATGTTTCTCACGCCTGCAATACCACCGGCCGCCAGGTTGCTGCCATCCATTATAGCCGCATCCATTTCATTGAGCCCTTTCTTGGTAAATACAGCTCCCTTGCCCGCGTTGAACAGTGGGTTGTCCTCCAGAGAACAAATAGCAGCAACTACCGCATCCAGCGCAGATCCATTATCGCGCAAAACTTCATAGCCCTTGTCGAGAGCTGCTTTCAATCCTGCAGTGTATTGTATCTCCAGTTCCTTGCTCATTATGGCAGGTGTTATATTGCCTGCTCCACCATGTATTGCTAATGTAAATGACATTCTTAATAACGTTTTTTTAAGCTTACTATTTGTTGTTTTTCTTGGCGCAGTTAATGCAATTATCTTATCTGGGATTTTTTTGCGTCCCTGCCTGCCCACTTGCCTGTCTGCGCGAAACCTTACGTACTACTAAAAACTGCATAGATTAGTGCATTTGCATCAACTGTGCTTTGTGCTCCTATTTTCTTGTATCACACTGAAATTGTATCCTTTGTGATCAACCTTGCGCCCTTTGAGTTTAGTTCTTAATGCACCAATTTTCACCTCGGTAAGTTAACGGCATCGAACTGCCCGCCATCACTGTAAATACACCGAAGTTATTTCATTCTTCTTGATCTCTACCTCAATATGCTCCTGCAAAGTCGTGGCCAGCGAAAGGCCAACGATATCGGAAGCAATAGGGAAGGATTTATGTTTCCTGTCAACCAGCACCGCCACCATCACTTTTTTCAAATCGTAGGAGAGTATGCCATGCAGCGAATAAGTAATTGTTTTTCCTGAATTAGCCACATCATCTACCAATATTACCGACCTGCCCGTCAGGTTCACTTCAAAGTCCAGCGCATGGTTGAGTGGGTTCTTCTTATTGATACTCACGGAAAGTACATGAACCGTGAGCGGGCTTATTTCTTTCAGCAGCACTGCGAGGTTGTCAGCAACGGTTTTGCCTCCGTTTTCTATGCCAATAAGGGTTATTTCCTGTTCATCGCTGTTCCGCTCCCATATTTCGTAAGCCATACGGCGCAGCTTGTGTGCTATCCTTTCTTTGTCGAGTATAACGACCCGTTTCTTTTTCATAAATTGGTTAATTAGTCCTTATGGCTACTACCGGATCGAGTTTCGAAGCCGACCGCGCAGGAATAAACCCTGAAACGATGCCAACGAAAATAGATACAAATACACCAATAAGGAAATTTTTCAGGGTCAATACAATGGCCATGTCCAATGCATGGCTAACGATCATGCTAATAATAAGCACCAGGAAAATACCGATCAGGCCACCAATCAGGCAGAGCACAATAGATTCCAGCAAGAATTCCAGGAGAATGGATAGCCTGCGGGCACCAAGCGCCTTTTTCAAACCAATGATCTTAGTACGCTCTTTCACGGTAACGAACATGATATTTGCAATACCAAACGCCCCCACAAGTAAGGAAAACCCACCTATTACCCAGCCGCCCACCTTAATATTGGCGAACATACCATCCAGCAGTTTCGATATGCCATTGAGCTGGTTCACCACAAAGTCGTCAGCCTGATCAGGCTTCAGCCGGTGGATCCGGCGTATAATTCCCCGGACCTCATCCTTTACATCGTTTACGCTGTTTACATTCAAGGCCTTAACAATCAGCCTGGGGCTATATTCCAGCGATTTTACATCAATAATTTCTGCAACCGCATTGTAAGGGAATACAACCCCATTGTCAAAGTCAAAGTCCGACATATTACTGCCCACCTTTTTCATCACGCCAACTACAATGAACTTCCTGCTCATCATAGTAACGCTCTTACCAATTGGGTCAATACCATTAGCGAACAGTCCTGATGCAACTTCGCTGCCCAGTATAACAGATTTATTGCCTCCATCAAGCTCGGAGGCTGTAAGAAAACGCCCCTTAGCTATATCAATATTCTGAACTTTATCGAAGTCGGTATTGATACAGTAGAATTTAATGCCACTCAATTCCTGGTTTTCGCACTTTACAGGGTACCTGCCTGCCGAAAGCGACAGGGTTGTAATGGCCACATTTTGCAGTTGAGCATTTACCGCCATCGCTTCTTTATTAGTAAGACTTGGGCGGCGCCAGTACTCCCACCATTTATACTCGCCATCTTCCATTCCCGGCCATGGCCAGCGCTCTATATACAAAACATCGCTGCCGAGTTTTTCTACATTTTTTTGGATCATGTTACGGGCACTGTCCAGCGCTGTAAGTACCGCAATAATGCAGAATATACCTATAGTGATCCCAAGCAGGGAGAGAAAGGTACGTAGTTTATTGGCTCTCAGCTCCTGCAGGGCTTGTACAATGCTGGAACTGATTATCTGTTCTGCGTTTATCATCGGGAACAACAAAATTAGCGGTTAATATCTTTTTTTAACAATAAATTTGCCCGGTACAAAATCAGCACAATTGTTGCCTGCATCCAAATATTTATCCAGGAAAAATGCGCCCCACAATCCTGTGATGCAGCAGTATTTACGTTTTGGTTATGCTATTTTGCTGAAAAATAAGGCGTTACGCTTTCAGTTGTTCAGAAAGTACCTGTTAGTCAGGTTTGCTATTATCCTGGCGCTGAACATGCAGTCTACAATTATAAGTTACTTCGTTTACCAGCTTACCTGCGATCCTGTTACCCACAAGGGTGATGCATTGGTGTTGGGGCTAATGGGGCTTTGGGAAGTAATACCCGCCATAGGTTTTTCTCTGTTCTCTGGCCATTTTGTCGATATATTGGAGAAAAAGAAACTTGTCCTTCGTTGTATTGTCGGTTATCTGCTGCTAACATTATTCTTTATTTCACTTTCATGGAATGGCGCCCAGTCGGTTATGTCGCGGCATGTGGTTATTTGGCTGGTATATGGCGGCATTTTCATTGGTGGGGCCCTCCGGGCCTTTCTCAGTCCGGCATCGTTTGCCCTTATGGGTATGCTGCTGCCGCGCAAACTATATGCCAATGCATCTACCTGGAGCAGTACTGCATGGCAAACCGGTTTTGTTATCGGCCCCTTGCTCGGTGGGGCAATGATAGCCCTGTCTGGTTTTTTATGGAGCCAGGTGTTGGTCGGACTGATTGAAATAGTGTCACTTACGGCCATTATTGCCATCCCGGCCCAGGCAATCCTAAAAAAGGGCAAAGAACCAATCCTGAAAAGCCTTGGTGAAGGCATAAAGTTTGTTTTCAGTACACAGCTCATCCTTGCCGCCTTATCGCTGGATATGTTTGCTGTACTGTTCGGCGGGGCGGTGGCGCTGTTACCAGTCTACTCAAACGAAATACTCAAGGTAGGTGAGCTAGGTTTTGGCTGGATGCGGGCTGCCCCCGGCATTGGCTCTATTGCTATGCTCATGATACTTTCGGCAAATCCTATGAAAAAAGCCCCAGGTATAAAATTACTTTTGGCAATTGCGGGGTTTGGGATCACCACAATATTATTCGGGGTGTGTGGCGACATTGCCAGTGTAGCGTCTTTCGGCAGTTTTTTAGGGTGTAATCTTTCCCCGGCATTCCTTTTGGCATTTACAATGTTGCTGCTTGGCGGCATGTTCGATGCTGTTAGTGTGGTTATCCGTAGTACAGTTTTGCAATTATATACACCCGATAGTATGCGGGGCAGGGTGGCAGCAGTGAACACCATGTTCATCAGTTCCTCAAACGAACTGGGTGCTATGGAAAGCGGCATCACTGCCCGGTGGATGGGTGCTGTACCAGCTGTTGTTTTTGGAGGTTGTATGACACTGGTTGTTGTGGGCGTTACGTATTTTGCTGCACCCATGCTCAGGGTGTTAAAGCTAGAAGGGTTTGATGATAAGAAAGGCTAATATCTACTGTGTATTCCATTTCCTTCCATTCTCCGAAGCTTGAAAAGAATTAATTCACTACAACGTTCACAATCCACAACATTCCCTTACTTTTGCACCTCGAAAGAAGATATTTTTTTTTATTTTTACAATTTTACTTTTTCTTTCGAATTTTCCCTTACCTTTGCAGTCCTAAAAAAAATAAATCATGGCACGTGTTTGTCAGGTAACCGGCAGAAAACCAGTAGTAGGTCATAAAGTATCTTTCTCCAACAAAAAGAAATTGCGCAGGTTCCTGCCCAATTTGCAGACAAAGCGTTTCTTTGTTGCAGAAGAAGACCGTTGGGTTACATTGAAATTGACTACGGATGCTATCCGTACTATCAATAAGAACGGATTGACTTCCGTATTGAAAGAGCTCCGCGAGAAGGGAGTGAAAATCTAATTTTGTTTAGTTAATATAATTCAAAGCTTTAAAAAATGGCTAAAAAAGGAAACCGCGTTCAAGTCATAATGGAGTGCACCGAGCATAAAAATAGCGGTATGCCCGGGACCAGCCGATACATTACCACTAAGAATAAGAAAACAACTACAGAACGCCTGGAGTTGAAGAAATACAATCCAATTCTGAAGAGGGTTACGACTCACAAAGAAATTAAATAATCATTTAAATAATTTAAGCGATGGCAAAAGCAGCTAAGACCGCGATAAAAAAAGACCCCAAGCTGGCCGCAGAAGCGAAGAATTACACAAAAGTAATCAGAGCAGTACGCAGCCCTAAGACTGGTGCCTATACCTTTAAAGAAGGTATGGTGCATAAGGATAAAGTAAAAGACTATTTAGCAGCTACAAAATAGCCGCCCCTAATGGCCTGAGACTATGAACTTAGGACTTATAAGCAATATTACCGGGGCTGCCTCAAAAAGGCAGCCCTTCTTGCTGTGTCATTTATTTGCACTATTGCCGGGATTAAAGGCGCCCTTTTAATTTGAGGGTAATCTTAATTCGGCTCGCATTGTTCTAGGCATTTATTTGGTGATCCCTTCATTTGAGCGCACCAGTTTAATGGTACTTGCAATATTTAGTTTTGTTGAAAAAGTCGATGGGTCGACCCAAAGCTCCA
>CANCOG010000222.1 GCA_947379685.1 Flavipsychrobacter stenotrophus
AGTGTACTCACCGGTGGTGGTATGCCTGGCAAACTTGCTGACTGTTCAGATAAAGACCCGGAAAAGTGTGAACTCTACCTTGTGGAAGGGGATTCGGCCGGTGGTACTGCCAAGCAGGGCCGCGACCGTCACTTCCAGGCAATATTACCGCTTAGGGGTAAGATCCTGAACGTAGAGAAAGCTCAGGAGCACAAAATATATGAGAATGAGGAAATCAGGAATATGTTTACTGCCCTTGGCGTAAGCATAGGTACTCCTGAAGATTCTAAAGCACTTAACCTCACAAAACTCCGTTACCACAAAATTGTGATCATGACGGATGCCGATGTGGATGGATCACATATCGCGACACTTATTCTCACGTTCTTTTATCGTTACATGGAAGACCTGGTGAAGCAGGGTTATGTTTACCTTGCGCAGCCACCTTTGTACCTCGTTAAAAAAGGCAAGGAGCAGCATTATGCATGGGATGATGTTGACCGTAAGCATTGGGTTGATGTACTGGCAAATGGCAAGGAAGATTCTGTAAATATCCAGCGATATAAAGGTCTGGGAGAAATGAATGCAGAACAGTTATGGGAAACCACGATGAACCCTGCTACCCGAACCCTTAAACGCGTAACCATTGACAGCAGTGCTGAAGCTGATCGTGTATTTTCAATGCTGATGGGCGAAGAAGTACCTCCCCGCCGCGAATTTATTGAACAGCACGCGAAGTTTGCGAGAATTGACGCTTAATGTTAATATGAATTTTATTAAGGGCGACCAGCGATGGCCGCCCTTTTTTTTGGAAAACGTTTAGCACCCATCTGTGCAATTATTATACAAAAACGCCTCGAAACAGGTTCATTCAGCCTTAAATTCAATGTAATCAATAATTTTCCGTTTAATCCCCGCCACTGATTTTCAGCAGTTTAGGGGCTGACAACAATCATTGACGGTACTATGTAGCGTCATGATTTAACGCGTGGCCAGAAAATACATTTGCGGTGCAATTATTTCATTCTAATAAATAAAAAACGCAAATTTTATGCACACGGCTCAAATTACACAAATAACAAAACAATCCCTTGGAGGTCTTTTTAAAAAGGCCTTAGGTTTATCTGCAATTGCACTTGGCCTAAATTGCTCAGTGGTTAGCGCACAAATTTTGACCACTGTTGCAGGCAGCGGCGCTAGTACCTACAGCGGAGACGGAGGGGCAGCAACGGCGGCTGGTATGGTACGGCCCAACGGTGTCGCGATTGACGCAAGTGGCAATATGTATATTGCCGATGCAACTGATTACAGAATACGCAGGGTAACCCCGGCTGGAGTAATCAGTACCTATGCGGGTACCGGTGTTTCAGGCACAACAGGCGATGGGGCTGCGGCAACCGCAGCCAGACTGAATACCCCATGGGCATTAGCAACTGACGCTGCAGGGAACCTATATATTGCAGAAGCATATAGCTATCGCATTCGCAAGGTGAGTACCTCCGGTATCATTACCCGGTTCGCTGGAACGGGAACCAATGGATATCTCGGAGACGGTGGAGCTGCAACCAATGCCAGAATTGATAACGTGACAAATATTGCAGCCGACGCAGCTGGCAACATCTATCTGGGAGATGCCGGGAATCATGTGATTCGTAAAATAAACACCTCAGGGATCATTTCAACGGTCGCAGGCAACAACGCTGCCGGATACAGTGGCGATGGTGGCGCTGCAACCAATGCAAAATTAAATAGTCCTCAGGGTATAGCTTTCGATGTGGCTGGTAATATGTATATCGCTGATCACGACAACCATCGCATCCGTAAAGTAAGCACTGCTGGTATCATCACTACATTTGCTGGTATTGGGACGCTTGGGTTTAGTGGAGACGGTGCAGCAGCAACCGCTGCGAAACTAAAAACACCTTCAGACGTCGCAACCGACCGTAGTGGCAACGTTTACATTGCCGATGACGGGAACTACCGCATTCGCAAAGTGAATTCATCAGGTATCATCACCACCCTTACAGGTAATGGATCTGCCGGCTATACTGGGGATGGCGGGCGTTCCAATTATGGAAAAATAGGTGTTGTTCAATGCATAACAACTGATGCCGCAGGTTCTGTATATATTGCTGATGGCTTGTCTAACCACGTTGTACGCAGGATTGCACCAGCAATTAGTTACCTCAATGGTGCAACTAGTCAGAATTTCGGCACGTGTAACAGTGCTGTGAACATTTCTCTTTTCAATTTCACGAAAGTAGTTTACCCTATTGCCGGCAGAACAATTACTTGGAGCATTGGATCTGCAGCTTCACATGGCACCGCTTCAGGAACGTATTCCACCACCAGCACCGGTAGTACACTTACTCCGTATGGAATTGCCTATACGCCTACTGCCGGTTATTCTGGCAGTGACGCCTTTACAGTTCAGGTAACTGATGGCATTGATACTGCTAACCTGGCGTTTAATGTCACTGTCTATGCTTTACCTTCAGCACCAACTATTTCAGGAGCATCAAACATTTGTGTTGGCGGAAGCTCAACATTGACAGGCATCCCTTCCGGCGGAACCTGGAGCAGTAACAACAGCCCCCTGTTTACATTTACAAGTGGTGGAGTGGTTACCGGTCTGATTGGAGGCAACACTGGCACCATGGTCTATACAATCTCTGATGGCAGGTGCACTAACAAGGCAACTTATCCTATAACAGTTAGCACTACTACAGATATTGCGGCCCTTGTTGGCGGCGTATGGTCAGTTTGCCCGGGAGCTACGTTTACAATGACCCATCCTACTGCCGGAGGGACATGGGCAAGTACTAATAATTCAATTGCAACTGTGAGCGGTGGTGTCGTTACAGGTGTTAGATCAGGAAGAGACACAATCGTATATACAATTACTAATGCATGTGGTGCTATTTCAACCAGGTGGCCATTCTCTGTAACTGGTCCAACATTGCCAGCAAGCATTACCGGCTCTGGTGGCATCTTATGCATGGGTACAACTGCACATTGCTCCGACGCAACTGCAGGTGGTACATGGAGCTCAACTGATCCGTCAGTAGCTACAATATCGTCTACTGGTGATATTACACCGGTATCTGCGGGAACCGATACTATTAAATACACAATAACTGGTGCTTGCGGATTAACTGGTTCTGCAGTAAGGACGCTGACTGTACTCGCATTGCCTAATCCTGGTGTTATCTCCGGTCCTTCAACTGTAGCTATAGGCGCATATATCAATCTTACTACATCTGGCGCGACTGGTGGACAGTGGACTAGTTCTACACCTTCTTTGGCCGTTGTGAATACTTCAGGAAGGGTGAGAGGAGTTGCGGTAGGTACCGATACAATTAAATACGCAGTTTATCATACCTGTGGTATTTTCTCAACAACAAAAGTGATTACTATAACCAGTTCACGTGAAGCCGGAAACAATGGAAGTGTAATAACTGGTGATGAAACTGGTAGCATCAAATTATTCCCGAACCCAACTTCCGGAGTAATTAAGTTAGAAATAACAGGCCCTGCTGCAAATTCATCAATCGTAATTACAGACATCAGCGGTAAAATACTGATGAACAGGACTACTGAAGACAAAACAATGGAATTTGATATGAGTTATGCACCCGCTGGTGTATATCTGGTAACAGTAAATTCCAATGGCAAGGAATACACTGAGCGCATCGTAATTCAATAATTACGAACATAAAAAATAACAGTAAATGAGTGAAATGCGTCCATTTAAAATTGGACGCATTTTTTTCGCTTTGGCCTCAACAGTTCCCACCAGTTTTCAGAACAATAATATAATCTTAACTTCCTATAAAAAGTTCTGCGTTTCTTTTATCGTTACCTTCGCGCACCATTTCTGGAAACGGACATTCTGCACTTTGCACTTGCCCATTAAAATGGGGTTTCGAAAATCTAAAATAAAATAATGAAAAAAATCGCCGATTACCGCAGGCTGCTTGGTGCAGCTGAAAATTCAAGTTTGCTGGAATTAAAGACGATCTACAGGAATATGATGAAAAGCTGGCACCCAGACAGGTTCCAGGAAAGTCCTGAACAACAGACTGCTGCGGAAGAAAAAAGCAAGCAAATAATTGAAGCATATCACTTTTTAGTGAGCATTGCACCCGAAACCAGGGCGGCAACTTATGCCGATTATACTAAGACAATTAATTCCTCTTTCATCGTCGATTTTGATTTCAAGGGGCAGGTATTGACTATTAATTTCCTCGATGGCACCAGCTATGAGTACTTTGGTGTGCCGAAGCCGATATACATAAAACTGGTCAATGCCGATTCAGCTGGCCGTTTTGCGCGCAGGCACATTTATAATTCTTACACTTACAGAAGTACAAGTAAGTTGGTTGTAGCAGAATAAGTACATTTAAATTAACTACGAATATTCATACAGAAGTAGCCCATGCCGTGCATGGGCTACTTCTGTATATGAGCATATTGTACGGTAATTCCTGAGATAGCCAGAGATTAAGGGGCTTCTCCTTATTCATATGTGCTGGGATGTTTTTGCCATTATAGGTTAAGCTGATTGTGATATTTACTGAATCCGAAACATTATAGTATTTTTGCCCCAGAAGGTACTAGATCACCCAAAACGAAAAGCCTTAGCTTATACAATTTGACAGGGCAGTTTTCGATTTTAGACTCCAATATGAATAACAAAAATAATTATGTAGCCATTATGGCTGGTGGCATCGGTAGCCGATTTTGGCCAGAAAGCCGGACTCACTTTCCAAAACAATTTCTTGACCTGCTGGGCACCGGGAAATCTCTGATACAATGGACGTATAACCGGTTTGTCAATATATGCCCAAAAGAGAATATTTATTTCATTACCAATGAACAGTACATTGAGACTCTCAAGAAACAGATTCCTGAGATAGCCAGTGAAAATATTATAAGTGAACCATCGCGGAAAAATACTGCCCCTTGCGCAGCTTATTTTGCCCACAAAATGATGGCGCTTAATCCCGATGCGAACATAATCATGTCGCCGGCCGATCATTTGATCATGGATGAACATGCTTTCGAACGTACAGCACACGATGCATTGGCGTTTGTAGCCACTCACAAAAGCTTGCTTACGTTGGGCATAAAGCCCAGCCGCCCCGATACCGGGTATGGTTATATCCAGTACGATACTGATGAAGAACTGGACAAAGCGCACCGTGTAAGAACATTTACTGAAAAACCTTCGCTGGAATTGGCGCGTACTTTCTTAAAAAGTGGTGACTTTTTATGGAATTCTGGCATCTTTGTATGGAATGTAAAAACGATCATGGAGGCTCTTGAACATTATATGCCGGAGATGAACGAAGTGTTCGCACAAGCCAAAAATGTTTACAACACGCCTAAGGAAGTTGAAGCAATAACCAGGTTATATCCACAGTGTACTAATATCTCCATCGACTACGGAATAATGGAGAAAGCCCGCAATGTTTATGTGATACCTTCTTACTTCGGTTGGTGCGACCTTGGGACCTGGGAATCAGCCTACGAAAATTGCGAAAAAGATTATCTGGGGAATGCCGTGTTGGGGAACAACGTAATGGTAGTTGATGCCAGTGAATGTATGATTAAAATGCCGAACGATAAATTGCTTGTAGTTCAGGGCCTTGAAAATTTCATTGTAGTAGACACACCCGATGTATTACTGATTTGTGAGCGTAACCGGGAACAACAGATAAAAGAATATGTTGCCGAAGTGAAGCGAAACAAAGGCGACAAATATTTATAGCATTTGCAAAGAGGCTTACCTGGTGGTGAGCCTCTTTTTTTAGCTGTCTGCCTTAATGTACCTGCCTATTAATGGCATACCCGCCAACTCTTTCTTTTCGGCGGCAAATACCAGACGCAGAAACATAAACATAAGCACCGATGCTGCCAACAAGCGTACAAACATATTTTCTGTAAAAAACATCACCAGTCTTTCGGTAAAAAACAATAGGGTCATAACGACCAGGTAAGAGATCAGCTTCCTGGGGTTATACGGCACCGGGAAATACTTTTGTCCTTTAAAGTAGGAGATGACCATCATCGAGCAATAGGCAGCGAATGTCGCCCAGGCACAGGCATACATCCCAAAGCGCGGAATAAAGGTAAAGTTGATCAGCAACGTGATAGCGGCGCCTATTAAGGTGATATACACGCCCCACTTCATGTTATTCGTGATCTTATACCAAACCGAAAGGTTATAGTAAATACCCAGGCAAACATTGGCAGCTAGCAATATCGGAACTACACCCAGGCCGCCATAATACGCCTTGTCTATATAAAACTTCCAGATGTCGAGAAACAGGGATGTGAACAGGAATGCAAAACAGAGAATAATTACAAACCACTTCATTACCCGTGCATAAGTTTTGGGAGCATTTTTATCGGTCGATTGGCTGAAAAAAAACGGCTCTGCCGACATCCGGAATGCAGTAATAAAAAGCGTGATAAAAATCGCTATTTTATAATTGGCATTATAAATACCTACCGCAATCTCCCTATCAATAAGGCTTACACCCGGCGGCAACAATTTAGGCAGCATGATCCGGTCGAAAGTCTCATTTACCATGCCCCCCAAACCAATGATCACCATTGGTGCGCTATAAGTGACAATTGTTTTCCAAAGTGGAAAATCAAATTTAAACCGGAAGCCTGACCACTCTCTAAACAACAACAGGAAGGTGACCGTTGATGCTGCGAGATTGGCCAGCAACATATACCCTACATTGCTATTCTGAAAATACCAGCGGGAAAATGCGCTGTTCTGATCTATAGAAAGGTGGTGAGGGCACCACTGCACCAGGTAAATAGTGATGATGATATTCACAACAATACCTGCCACCCTCGTAAATGCATACTTTCTTGGCCTTTCCTCCTGCCGTAACCGTGCAAATGGAATAGCGGCAAGAGTGTCTATGGCAACAATTAGCACACACCACGTTATGTATTCGGGATGACCCTCAATACCAGTATATTGGCTGATAGGTACCCTCAACAGTATAAGCAGCGCACTCAATAACAATGAACTAAAGAGCAGTGAAGTGAAAGTTGTCTGAAATAGTTTGTTACGATCAGTCCCTGTCGATGAAAAACGAAAATAGGCCGTCTCCATCCCATACGTAAAAACCACATTTACGAAGGAAACATAGGCCATAAGACTGCCGAAATTGCCGTAGTCGGCAATTCCCTTTGGCATATTTAGTGCTCGGGTAATTATTGGTGTAAGCAACTGGTTCAGCAGTTTTGCTGCTATGTTGCTCATACCATACCATAATGTTTGCCCGGCAAGTTTCTTCAGTGACGCCAATGGAACAGGAATATTTTCAAAAGTAAAAAATAGGTGACAAAAAAGGATAGAACATTAAATGCTGGGAAAAAAGTAGTAGCTAAAAGTACTCGATTTCAGCACTTGCCAATTGTTCCAGGGGTAAAAAATTGCTTTTTGCTGACTATTTTAACCATTAATTAAAAGCTGTTCCGAGGTTATTATTATAATTTTAGAATAATGCTTACTTTTAAACGTCAAAATCCCAGCAAAAAGTATGAAAATAATAGTTGCGCTTTCAGCCTGCCTGTTTGTATTCAATGCCTCCAATGGCCAAACTAAACAAACTGCATCAAAAGATAAAGCTGTGTTAACCGGTAAGACCACAATTTCTGGCTATATCAGAAACGGACGCAATAAACCAATTAAGGGAGTAGAGGCGTTCGTATACAAAATGGATTCTTCAATAATAGCTTCTGGTAATACAGATTCTACCGGCCATTTTGAAACTAATGGATTTGTACCTGGTCCTTATTTTGTAAAAGTTGTTTACCCTTCAAGAAAATT
>CANCOG010000223.1 GCA_947379685.1 Flavipsychrobacter stenotrophus
AATGCCCTTAGCTGCCCCTCCTGTGGCCTTGGTTTCAATGGAAGGTTTATGGTTGCAACTCCCCAACGCCACAGCCAACGAACAAACAAAAGCCAGTTTGAGTTTCATAAAGTTATTTTTTACAAAGTAAGGGATTATCGGGGTAGTAGCCAATTAGCTAAAAACAACTTGGGAATCGCATTTCTCATGTGACCAAATGCGCGCAAACAAATAACAATCAATAAACTATAAGAAGCCAGCCAACCATTTATTGTATTGGGCCGTCTATTATACAGTACTCATTTTTCTAACCCTTAAATATTTTTTTTATGAAAAAAGTCGCGTTAGCGCTATCCCTTTTAGCTGTTTGTGTTATTAATTCCTGTAAAAAGACAGAGCCTATTGGCACCAACACCACCTTCAATACCTATTCCAGCATGGACGCAGTTTATGACCTGCTCCGCAACCAGCCAAAAATTGTCACCCTCAATGCCGCCACCGGTGGCTCATTCTATGGCAACAGCGGCACCCGTTATGTTTTTCCAGCAAACGCCTTTATGGATGCAACCGGCGCTACGATTACCGGCACTGTGCAAATTGCTGCAACAGAATATCTAAAAAGGGGAGAGATGATTTTCTCCAAGGCACTACCAATAAGCAATGGCGAACCTCTGGAATCAGGCGGTGAAGTAAATGTTGTTGTTACACATAACGGGCAGGAAGTGTTTCTCAGACCTGGTTTTTATATGCAGGCGAACTTACCACAAGGAGGAACTGCCGTGACTGGGATGTCATTATTTCACGGCTTGAATACAAGCGATACAACTTCGAATAAAATCAATTGGCAACCCCAGGCAGATACTTTTCATGGGTTCGCTATTGTGATAACCCCCGGAGATACTATAAAACTCGTTTCAGACAGTCTGAAATTATGTAACGCCGACCAATTTCTTAATAGTCCAAACTACCAGAAATTCAATATAAACGCATCCTTGAACGGGATTAACGGCACAGATATAACCAGCATACATGGAATGACGCTCTACGACAACTATAATGGAGTATGGCCGAATAACAACTTCGCAAATGGGTCATTCCGAGAAGAACATGTCCCAAATATTCCAGTCCATTTTGTTGCAATAGCCTTAGTAAACAATCGTTTTTATGGAGGGATAATCGGGATTACACCGTCTACGGGCAGTACTTACAACATAACTTTAAATGAAGTTGACCCTGTGGAATTCAGAACCCAAATCAGTAATCTACCCCATTAAAATTCAAACCAGAAACCACCAAGGATTTTATAGTTCCTCTCCCCTAATCCTCCTAACTTTGCTGAAGGAGTTATTATGGCAGCAAAGAAAGCAGTAGTTAAGCAGCAAAAAGCAGAACTGGTTGGGGAAGTATTAATTGACGGGATAGAAGGGATTTCAGCACCTGAAGTGGAGCACATTACACAGGACGAGGAGCACCGGTTTGCGCCGGGTGATGCGATTTTCATTAAGGGCGCACGTATGCACAACCTTAAAGATGTAAGCGTCTCCATCCCCCGTAACAAGTTGGTAGTGGTAACGGGAGTCAGCGGGAGTGGGAAATCTTCCCTTACTATGGATACCTTGTTTGCAGAGGGACAAAGGCGCTATGCAGAAAGCCTCAGTGCCTATGCACGCCAGTTCCTGATGCGGATGGACAAACCTGATGTTGACTACATACGCGGAATTTGTCCTGCCATAGCCATTGAACAGAAAGTAACTACCCGCACACCCCGCAGCACTGTGGGCAGCATGACGGAAATATATGATTACCTGCGCTTACTTTTTGCGCGTATTGGCAAAACATACTCGCCTGTAAGTGGCAGAGAGGTTAAGAAAGATACTGTAACTGATGTAGTTGAGTTTGTACAAACACTTCCCGTTGGCACAAAGGTGCAGTTCATTGTACGGCTTGTTACCCGCTACCAGCGCACGACTGAAGAGGAATTGAACATCCTGATGCAAAAGGGTTTTACCCGTATCTATGTACCCGCCTTGGGCGATAAACCCATCAGGATTGAAGATGTACTCAGCGGAACGGTGCCGCTGGGTGACGGGAAGATCAGCCTGCTGATTGACAGGATCGTTGTAAAAGCGACGTTTGATGAAGACGACCTGCACAGATTGGCTGATAGTATACAGACTGCATTTTATGAAAGCGAGGGTGAATGCCTTGTTGAAGTAGACGGAACCAAGACACATACTTTCAACAACCGTTTTGAAGCCGATGGCATTTCCTTCGATGAACCGACCCCAAACATGTTCTCCTTCAACAACCCTTATGGCGCTTGCCCGGTTTGTGAAGGCTTTGGACAAGTTCTGGGTATAGATGAAGACCTGGTAATCCCCGACAAGCACCTTAGTGTATTTGAAGGTGCGGTAGCTTGCTGGCGCGGGGAGAAAATGGGCGAGTGGAAGGAAGATTTTATACATAGCGCGGGGAGATTGGATTTCCCGATACATAAACCCATCGCCGACCTCGATGACCAGGAATTACAATTGCTGTGGGAAGGTAATAACAAGGTAAGCGGTATCAGGGATTTCTTTCAAATGGTGGAACAAAACCTGTACAAAGTACAATACAGGGTGATGCAGGCACGATACAGGGGCCGCACAGTTTGCCATTCCTGTAAAGGATCGCGCCTGAGAAAGGAAGCATCATACGTAAAAATACAGGACATCACTATCGGGGATCTCATGTTTAAACCAGCTGATCAGGTCTATGCCTGGCTGCAGGATTTAAAACTAACCGAGCATGACCAATTAATTGCTAAAAGAATTCTACTGGAAATAAACCAGCGTATGAAAACCTTGCTGGATGTGGGCCTGAGTTACTTAACCCTGAGTCGCACTGCAAATACGCTTTCCGGCGGTGAAAGCCAGAGGATACAATTGACCAAATTTCTGGGAAGTAATCTTACTGATTCGTTATACATACTTGACGAGCCCAGCATAGGCCTGCACAGCAGGGATACAGAGCGACTCATTAATGTACTCAAAACCCTCCGCGATCTCGGCAACACGGTTGTAGTTGTGGAGCACGATGATATGATGATGCGCCAGGCCGACTATATCATTGATATGGGCCCTCTGGCAAGTCACCTGGGCGGTGAAGTTGTTGCGGCGGGAACGTATAAAGAACTCATTGCCAACAAGGCTAGTCTTACCGGGAAATACCTGAGCGGTAAATTGCAAATTACGCCGCCTGATACTTTGCGCAAGCCAAACGGCAAGATACGTATTGAAGGCTGCAAGCAAAACAACCTGAAAAATGTAAGCGTAGATTTTCCACTGAATGTACTGTGTGTAGTGACAGGTCTTAGTGGGAGCGGTAAGACCACACTGGTAAAACAAACGCTATACCCAGCCCTGATGAAACATTTTGGCGAGGGTGCAGACAGGCCGGGCTTATTCCGGTCGCTGGATGGCGACCTCGACAACATTAGCCATGTAGAAATGGTGGACCAGAACCCGATAGGCAAATCATCGAGAAGCAACCCGGTGACCTATGTAAAGGCTTATGATGAAATCCGCAAGCTATATGCAAAACAACCACTGTCTAAAATGCGGGGATTTGCTGAAAAACACTTTTCGTTCAATACCGATGGCGGGCGATGCGACACCTGCAAGGGAGAGGGCGAAGTAATTGTGGAAATGCAATTCCTGGCGGATGTGCACCTCCAATGCGAATCCTGCAAGGGCAAGCGGTTTAAGGACGAAGTGCTGGAGGTAACCTACCGCGGAAAGAACATTTACAACATACTCGATATGAGTGTAGATGAATCGATCACTTTCTTTGAGGATGAGCCCAAACTGGCAAAGGCTATGCAACCGCTGAGTGACGTGGGCCTGGGCTATATTAAACTCGGGCAAAGTAGTAACACCCTGAGCGGTGGCGAGGCACAAAGGGTAAAACTGGCCTCCTTCCTCGGCAAGGGCAAACCCAGCGGAAAGGTGATGTTTATTTTTGATGAACCCACTACCGGCCTGCATATGCACGATATCAAGAAACTACTTGGTTCATTCGATGCGCTGATAGAAGTGGGCCATTCCATCATAGTAATAGAACACAACACCGATGTCATCAAGTCAGCCGACTGGGTCATAGACCTCGGCCCCGAAGGCGGCATTGGTGGCGGTTACTTGCTTTATGAAGGAGCACCGGATGGTTTGAAAGGGGTTAAGGAGAGTTATACGGGGAGGTATATGTAGGTGGAACCTAAGGTCTTACTCCCCCATCTACCTCCTCAATTTACTATTCTTAAAACCATAAAGAAAGTATATGCACAGCCCTACCAGTAACCAGATAAGGAAACGCTGCCAGTTGGTGGTACCTGATTCACAAAGCAGGTAGGTACAACACAGGAATCCTAGTATGGGGATAAGGGAGTAATTGCGCAGGAAGGAAAGTACCGCAGTTGCAAAAAAGACGATCCCGAAACCCATGTAGGGCACTTTTTCCGATAGGGTGCTGCAAGTGGTTTGTCCGGCCTTACCTGTCATAGAAAAGAAGGACATTAACCCTTCTGAGTTAAAATGCCAAAGCAGGAATGCCGAACCCACAAACAACAACGGAACTATAAACTTGCCGTTTACATAAGGTGCTTTGAACTTCGATTCAGGCCGGTTCTTCATGCTGTGAAAACGAACTATGCCTCCACATACAAGCACGAAGGCGAATAGCGTACCAACGCTGGTTAGTTTTACCACTTCATCAAGATTGAGGAATAATGCGGGTACGCCAACAACTATACCTGTAAGAATGGTAGAAAATGATGGAGTCTTGTATTTAGGGTGCATTTTGGCAAAAACAGGAGGCAACAACCCATCGCGACTCATACTCATCCAGATACGTGGTTGCCCCAACTGAAATACCAATAGTACACTCGCTGTCGCGATAACTGCACCAACAGATATAATAATGGCCAGCCAGTGTGCCATCTTAGTATGGATATTGCCAAATACAAATGCGAGCGGGTCGCCGACGTTCAATGTATTTGATTTAGCCATGCCTGTGAGCACCAGTGCAATGATCACATAGATAACAGTACAAATAATCAGGGCATAAAACATGGCCCGTGGCAAGTCGCGTTGTGGGTTCTTACATTCTTCCGCAGTCGTTGAAATAGCATCGAATCCAATATAAGAAAAGAACACAGCTGCTGTTCCAGCCATAACGCCCTTGATACCATGCGGCAGGAAGGGTGTCCAGTTATCTGTATCTACGTAAAACGCGCCTGCAACCATTACCAATAATATAATAGCGATCTTCAGTATCACCATTGCATTGGTTGTGCGCTTGGATTCCTTTATGCCTACATAAATAATTCTGGTGATGACCATTGTGATGAGGAACGCAGGCAGATCACAAATCAGTTTAAACGACCCCAGGGCGGGCGCATTCGCCCATGCAATTTTCGCTTCATCAGTCAGCTGAGCCTTAGCTGTCCAAAAATCGGTAGAAAGAAATTCCGGAAAGTGCAGGTGGTATTTACCAAAGTGCACCCGATTTATGAGCGCAGTGAAATAGTCGCTCCAGGAAATAGCTACAGCAATGTTACCGATGGCATATTCCATCAACAGATCCCAGCCAATTATCCAGGCAAATATCTCACCAAATGCAACATATGAGTATGTATAGGCGCTTCCCGACACAGGCACCATGCTCGCGAATTCCGCGTAACACAATGCAGAAAAGCCACAAGCAACTGAAACAAACAAAAATAGAAGAATGATACCCGGCCCGCCATCGAAACTGGCAGCACCAATTGTGGAAAAAATACCGGCACCAACTATGGCAGCAATCCCCATAAAGGTAAGGTCGCGCGTGGTAAGTACCCTATGCATACTATCATCAGCAGCGTGACCATCGCCAAGGCCAGCCTTCGCTTCACGCAATATTACGTCAACCGATTTCTTACGGAATAAGTTCATTGTTTCAAAAGTAATGCAAACGAATTATAAAATGCAATGCTATTGATGGATTCGATTGATGTTACAGGAGATACCCGATTTCCGACATTAGCATGGTGGCTTTAATACGTTAAACACCCATACCTGCAAAACACCATGCAACGATTTTCAATAACCCAAGTAAAAGGATTAGACTATTCAGTAATGACCACCTGGGCGGTCCAGGACTTCAATTTATTTTTCGCAGTAAGGTAGTAGGTACCTGCAGGCTGCCCCGAGAGCACTTCAACTGATTTATTAGCCGGCACAGTAAATTCCTTTACGGTCTGGCCCTTCATATTGGTCATCACCAAGGCTACTTCTTCATTCGAAGCGTCAAAAACAGTAACATTGAATGTGCCATTATTTGGATTGAGGGAAAGTGAAATTCCTTCCCTAATTGACTGCTGCCCTGCAACAGAATTAGGGCATGATGCGTAAATACGGACTTTTATAGTGAATCTAGCTATACCAGTGTCACATCCTGCAACCTTGTACAAGATGGTATCAATACCCGGACTAACCCCGGTAACAATTCCAGTACCCGAAACCGTGGCAATACCACTATTCATGCTACTCCAGCTCCCGCCGAGAATGGTATCTGAAAGCGCAACTGCATGGCCCGGACACACACTATCTGTCCCAACTATTGCCCCCGCATTAGGAGCGCCAATCACAGATACCTTTACCGTTGTTGTGTCATAATATGTACCGTCATAAACAGTAACCCGAAATATATCAGCACCGGAATAACCTGCCGCCGGACTGTAAGTCAGACCAGTGGGCACCATCGTGCTGCCGGTTGAAGTTGTAGTAAATGCCGCCACAAGAGTTCCGTGGGAAGGTGCAAGAATAACATTCCAGGTTTCAGTTTGCCCAACATCTATGTCGTCTACAGCTAGCGCTGAGTTAACAAAAACGGCACCAGCGTCATGACAAATGTATAGGCCCTGAGTATCACCAGCTACAAATCGAGGGTTGTGGATGTAGCTTACCACCCTCACCCTATTATTGTTATTGTCAGTTATATACAATTTATTAGTTGTCGACTCCATGAATACTCCGGTATTCTGGTTGAGCTCGGCTGCCGTTGCGGGACCGCCATCACCACTATAGCCCCCGGTGGTAGAACCAGCTCCGTACCCATTTCCGGCAACGGTTGTAATAATGCCCGAAGCGTCGATCTTACGTATAACATTATTATTCCTGTCGGCTATAAATATGTTACCCGAACCATCACAGGCTATTCCCTCAGGATAATACAGTTTGGCGGCTGTGGCAGGGCCACCATCACCGGTATAACCATAAGGGACTCCATGTGTACTGCCAATAGTAGAAATTATGCCGGAGGCATTTACTTTCCTGATAATATTGTTACCGTAGTCAGCAATATAAATATTTGCCCCAACTGCAGCCACCCCGGTTGGGTAATTGAGCCTTGCAGCTGTCGCCTGTCCCCCGTCTCCAGAAAAACCATATGCAGACCCAGCGACGGTTGAAATTACACCCGACGTGGTTATCTTCCGGATGCGGTTGTTGCCCTGATCGGCAATGTAAATATTACCCGAAGGATCACAAGCAACTCCCCAGGGAGTATATAATTGTGCGGCAGTAGAAGGGCCTCCGTCGCCACCGAAGCCCGGCGAAGCAGATCCTGCTAGAGTGGTTATGATGCCGGTGGACATATCAATTTTCCTGACCCTGTTATTACCCCAATCGGTAAAGATAATATTACCTGAAGGGTCCATCGCTATCCCCCTCGGTAGCTGGATTCCAGCAGATGTTGCCTGCCCACCATCGCCTCCAAAATAGGCTGAACCGGTTCCTGCAATTGTTGAAATTACACCCGTTGTACCATCCACTTTCCTGAT
>CANCOG010000224.1 GCA_947379685.1 Flavipsychrobacter stenotrophus
AAATAAAAATGTTCGTGTCACACAAAACAAGTTTCATAACCTATCGCCCCAGGCTTTTTTACGTAAAGTTTCCAAGGAAATTTCTTTGCCTTTCCAGATTCCAGCAAGCGCAGTAATATCAGGATTGGCAGAATATTCTATTGGCAGAGGCTCCTCTCTCTCCTTAACATCACTATGTTTTGAAATTTTCGGTTCTTTTTTGAGTCGATGTTCTTCAATCACAAAATCGAAATGTTTTGCGAAATCCCTGAGTAGTAATAGCACCTTAGGATCCGTATATCGTATGGTTATTTCCTGCATTGTCGGCTAATATATAACTTAGCAAATGTAACTAAAATTCAAGTGAGAATGTTAGTCGCCAAATTCACGTTTCGCTAACCATGCACATATCGGTCAGTGGCTCGATTTATCGTGGGTCAATGGCGTTGCCAACTAAAACGGTGAATCCCTGTAATCCCTTCTCCTCATCAATTTAAGGTCCTGCAAAACAGCTGCCTTTACGTTAAGTGTGAAATTGTAACTTTTGCGTGGCCCGAATGGGAATGTCTGCAGGTGCATGGCCCAGCAATGCAGGTCACGGAATACGTCGATAGAGGTAAGCGTAAGAGCCTTGTAGTTAAAATTATAACCACTATTCACCGATACCTTCCAACGAGGGGTTACCTGAAGCTCACCCTGGAAAGAAATATAATGGGTGATCACCAATGTATCCTTTTTAGAAAAGCCGGAATAATTGTTGGAGGCATCCATGGAATAGCTCATGTTCAGACTCCAGGGGATGTTGAAATCAACATACTCGTTGTATCCGGCATTGCGCATGATACGGGTATATTCTTCACTATTGGTAGGGCTATTGGCGCCGCCAACAGGCTTGCTATGGAAATTGGCACCCATAGAGAGGTTAGCCCTGGTGAGGTGAGCAAAGCCGCGCCCAAGCTCAGCGTAGGTTTGTGGCATGCGCCTCCCGGTATTATCGTCAATGGCATAAGGGTCATATGTGGCACTCGAAGAAATATTTACTTTGTCCAGTACGTTGGTCCTAAAGCTCACGGCCAGAGGGCTCCAGTTGAACGAATCAACCGCTACATTGTAGGCTGTGTTAAGGCCCAACCCGTCGATGAGGGTGATATTCTTGAGTCCGGTGGTGGTGTCTTTTGATGAACGCACTTTTATTTGCAGGTTATTGCCTACGCCAAAATTGATCAACCCCGATCTGCCGGAAGGGGGTATGCCTACAACCGAAGTTACGTATGCGGACTGCAGTGTGGTAACATCGCTTGAGTCGAGCCGCGACCGGTAGTAATAATTGAAAGGAGCCGCGGAAAAATCGGGATGATAAGATAGGCCGATGCTCGGTGTAATTACATGCCTGATACCCCTGAGCGTACCAGTTTTGAATAATTTCATACCATAAATACGTGTGCTTAACGAAACGCCGGCATTGAAATCGCGGGCAGTAAAAAAGCCGTATCTCGTTACAGAATCTATTTTGTGATCAACGTCACTATAGGCACGATGTAATTGTTCGGTGAGCCAATATTCATTATAACCCACATTAAAGGACATATTCACATAACGCAATATGGTGTAGCTGGCACTTACGGGTATATTATGGTGTATGCCAGACTGGAAGTCTTGCAGGCCAAGTCGGGAAGGGTTGAACGTGCTATCATAAAAAGTAGTTTTATTCAGCATGTCAACGGTGTAACTTGAAGTTATTTTGTCGTACCAATGGTTGCCTACGCTGTTTTTTGATTTCAGTGCGGCAAACGGATTGAACTGCGTAACGTGGAAGTTAACGGCAGGTAATGTGACGTTGATCTGCTTGGTTTGTGTATTCTGGTTATGCAAGGCACTTACCGTTAATCCGAATGGCCTGTCCTGCCACGATTTTGAATAGCTTATATTGGAGGAATACTGGTTCTGCAGAATCTGGTTGGGGTCGTAGCTATTATTAGAATAGAAAGAAGAAGTACCCAGTTGTACAGAGGCATTAAATGATTGCCCGGGCACCGATTTGCCATCGGAGCTATGCCGCCAGTTCACCATAAAGTCTTTCTTTACGCTTGCCCCGGGCTCAAAGTCTTCCCCAGTTTTATTAAATGCATATGAAAGGTTGAAACCACCGCTATAATGGTAGATACTCCGGTAATTGCTGATGGCACTAAGCGCGTAACTTCCCTTGGTATAAATATTTGTTTGCGCCAGCAGGTCCACATGGTCGTTAAGATAAAAATAATAGCCACCATTCAGCAGGCCTAGTCCGCGTGCCTGCTCCACGCTGTAAGTAGGAATAACAAACCCCGATTTTTGCCTTTGAGAGATGGGGAACAGCGCAAACGGCAGGAAGAGTGGGGTGGGTACTCCCATTATATTGATGTTGGCCGGCCCCGATACAATCAATTTGTTGGGTATTATTTTTAGCCTTGTCGCGACAATGCCAAAGTGCGGTGTGTCCAGTGCGCAGGTAGTATAAACGCTATGAGCACCATAAATTACCTGGTCGGGGTTGCGTTTTATCTGATCGCTATGAATATAGCCTTCACCATATTGCGATTGAGCATTGCGCACAATAGCGCGCTTGCTTTTGAAATTATATTGCAACGAGTCGTAGCTGAATTTTTCCTTTCCTTGTACGAACGTCCCTCTTTTTGATACACTAGTATCCTTTGCAGTTTCAACAGGTGGCGCAGCAATAACCCGGTTAGTTGACTGGTCATACAAAACCTGCCCGGAGTTCAGTTGCAGATCTTCATAATTTACCTGCGTTTTGCCATAGAGGAACGATTGGTTCTTCTGCATGTCCAGCACAGCTGAGTCCTGGGCTTCCGCTGTAACTATTGACGGCAGCGCGTCTTTCGATATTTTTATACCTAAAAGTGACTCTAGTTTTTTCGATTTGGCGGTATCTGTGGCATTTACCTTGGCGCCATGACCAGAACTATCTTTTAATTCTCCTGAACCGCCTATCTTTACGCTGTCAATTGTTTTTGTTGAGTCTGCCAATGAGGTACGCGTACCCTGGCAGAGGCCGTCATTTGTTATAAAGATTATAAAAATGACTGCCATACACATGGTAAAGCAACGCAATGATGACAATTTTGAAATAAATTTACCGTGCAGGCACATAGGCTGGGCAAAAATACTGGTTGACGCTCATCTTTTATCAGCCTGACCGTTTAAATCTTTTGTAAAATAATTATGCGAACACTATTTCTCTGTTTTATATCGTTTTTAATCGCTGTCGCACCTATTGGTGCCATGGCAAAGGGTAAAAAGATCACAAAAATTGTTGTTGATGCCGGTCATGGTGGGAACGATATCGGTGCTCGTGGCGCTTTTTCCAATGAAAAGGATGTCACACTGGCTGTCGCGCTCAAGTTGGGCAAGATTCTCTCCGATAGTTTGAAGAACCTCCAGGTGATCTATACACGAACTACGGATATGTATCCTACCCTGGTGGAAAGGCATGACCTGGCGAACAAAGAGGCCGCAGATCTTTTTATTGCAGTTCATGCCAACTCAACACCATATACTTATACCAGGACGCAAATTGGAACTAAAACTGTAAAGCGACACCACAAGAGTGTGAGGCAACCTGTCTATAAGCTGACCCGTCATCATGAAACCTCACGGCAGGGTGTGGAAACTTATGTACTAGGTCTGAAAAGAATGGGGCAACTAGGGGGAGAAGTTCAGGATGAGTTTAGCCGTGACAGCGCTACCAGCGGTCTTTTGAATGAAAACGACCCAGAGACAGCTATCATTGTAGCTCAGTACACACAGGCGTTCCTCGCCCGTAGTGTGCGCCTCGGTACAAAAATACAGGAGCAATTTGCAGAACAGAGTCGTCCGGACCTTGGCGTAAAGCAAATGTCGCTTGAAGTACTTGCCGGGAGTGCCATGCCTGGGGTACTAGTAGAGGTAGGCTTTATAAATAATCCTACAGAAGAGGCATATTTGAATTCTGAAAAAGGCCAGCGGGAGGTAGCAATGGCTATATATAAAGGTGTAAAAGCGTACAAGGCTGAGGTGGAAAAATAAATTAAGGGTTAAAATTTACCCCGAAAAATGCACCTTTTCGCTTATATCGGAGGCATGAGCTGGCACCCGGTTTAAGAAATTGAAAATCAACAAATTAAAGTAATGTAATTTAGATGTGTTAATTCATTTGGCTTTTCGCATTTTACTCATTACTTTTGGCTGTGAAGAAAATTAGTTTTTTCTTTCAAATATTTTTTATCTTTAAGCTCTTTTTTGAATTTTAATGATAATGAAAGCTACTTTCAAACCTGTTCTATTTTCTATATTAATTACCCTTACTGCCTTTGCGGCAGTGCTATATACATCATGTAAGCAAGACAAGTGTAAGTCAATTTCCTGTGCATATGGTGGTGCGTGCGTTGATGGTGTTTGTAATTGTTTGCCAGGCTATGAGGGCTCAAATTGTGAAACTATTACAAGGGGCAAATTTATTGGTTTGTACCAGGTACACGAAACAGGTACGCTTTCACCTGAAAGGCAATATGCTATAGGTATCGAAAATGATAATTTAGACGTTACTCAGGTTTCTATCAAAAATCTTTATAATTATTTCTATCCTGCTGTTGTTAAGGCGAATGTGATTGGTGATACATTGATAATCCCTAATCAGCAGTTGATGGGTAAAGTAGTTTTTGGTAGGGGATACATTTATTACACGCAGCAATATGGCGCGGGTCCGGTGGCTGCAATTTCCATGCGCTACGAGATAATTGATACCGCTGCGGGAGTGCACACAACAGGAAAAGTTGATGATTTCGGTTTTTATTCCGACCTCGATAACAGCAAGCCTTCTTTGTGGGCAAAATACCAGTAGGCTATTTTTAACAGCAATCCCTTATGGTTACATTCTAAGACTTTAAAATAATTTCTGTAATGAAATTCACTGCGAAACCCATACTGATTGCCGTCATTTCTGTTTTATCAGCTGTTTCTGTCGTTTTTTATGGCTCTTGTAATAAAGATACCGGTAATGGTATTTCTTATTCCAGCAAATGCAAGAACATAACGTGTGCCAATAAAGGAGTTTGTAACGATGGTGTTTGCACATGCCCAAGTGGCTATGAGGGCACCAATTGTGAGATAATTTCCAGAAACAAATTTACCGGAATGTGGAGCATAGAAGAGACTGGTACCATCAGCGGCCATAGGCAGTATCCTGTGGTCATTAGCACCGATGATTCTATCACTACCCTGAAGATCGGTAATTTTTACAACTACTTTAAAGCAAATCTCAGAGCAATCATACTTAAGGACACGATTACTATTCCTAACCAGGCATTGGAAGGGAAAGTTGTATTTGGGAAAGGATATGTTTATTCCGATTCGCTGGCAGGTGCAAATACCAGGATCAGCTTGCGTTACGAGGTAATTGATACGCTTTCGGGTAAGGTTGACGACTTTGGTTATTATGGGGATCTCGACCAGAGTTCTTCTTCTTCCTGGCATCGTTAGTAATGCAGCGGGCTCTTTTTTTTCGATAGCTTGTATTTTCAACGATTTTTTTTATCTTTATTCCGTATTTAAATTCACAGAAGGCAATGAAGTTTTCAATAAAAGCAATGTTTATGTCCGCGGCAATTACAGTTTCTGCCTTTACTGCGGTAGTATATGTTTCTTGTAATTCCGATAAATGCAAAACTATTATTTGTGCTAATGGTGGTGTTTGCAATTCGGGTAGCTGTACTTGTCCCTCAGGTTATGAAGGTAGCAACTGCGAAACAGTGACGCGCAAGAAATTTACAGGTAACTGGATGGTATTTGAAAAGGGCAGTAATTCTTTGGCCGCTCAATATCCTATCACCATTACTGAAGGGGAGTCAATAACTTTTGTTAATATAAATAACTTCTATAACTTTTTCTTCACCAAGCCAATTCGCGCTTATGTGCAGGGTGGCGATAAATTGATCATTCCTCCGCAATACTTGCAAGGGAAATACATTTATGGTGAAGGGCACATCTATTCTAATGTTACCTATGGTCAGTATGGTGGTATTACCATGAGGTATCTGGTACAAGATACGCTTACATTGGTAAAGGATGACTACGGGTACGAAGCTCCGGTAGATTTTAGCGATCCTTCTGCATGGAATAAATAAACTTAATGTGAATATTGTATAAAGGAAACAGCCTGTTGGCTGTTTTTTTTATGCCCAATCGGGCTATTTTTCGAAAGCCTTTTACCAGCACTCTATTTTTTGTCACCACACTGCATACATTAATTAAAAATATATACTACTGTATTGCTTTTATCTTCTATTTAAAGTCCATATATTTATACCATCCTTTTTGTTAGTTGATTTTGGGAACGAACAACTAAACTATAGTTATTTTTTTAGTTATCTTTTTTGAAACCATTAATATAAACATAAAAGTAGAACCATGTCTTACGAAGAGAAATTTAAGGCGCTTAGTGGCCTTCCGGCTCAGCCAACAGTTCCGCCAAACTGTAACTATGTACTGTATAAGAAAATTGGAAACCAACTGATTATTTCGGGTAATGGACCACTAAATGGGGGTACAATTCCCGGTGAATTTACAGGTAAATTAGGTAAAGAAGTTGGCCAGACCGCCGGCTACCAGGCAGCAAGGCTTACTGCCATGAATTTGTTACTTGTTGCACAGGAGGCCTTAGGTACACTTGATAAAGTAGAGCAGATACTTTCTGTCGACGGATTTGTTAATTGTACGCCTGAATTTAATCAGCAACCGGCCGTCATAAACGGTTGTTCTGACCTTCTGATTGAGATTTTCGGAGACCACGGAAAACATACCAGGTCTGCAATTGGTTCAGTTGCGCTTGCATTTGATATTTGTGTTGAGATCGGAATGACCTTACAGTTTAAACATTAAGGCTTACGGGTATAAGCAAAGTCTTGTAGCTTTTTTGTTTTAGTATACAATCTACTTAGCTTCATTCCCTGTCAGGCGAATGAAGTTGGAGCATTATGTAATGAAATTAACGCTGTTTTAAAAATAATTTAGATACGCAGGTAGATATGAATCAGGAATTCATGACAATTGAGACATCAGACCAGCTGGCTGCCAGCTTCGTACCGGCAGTTTTGCGCCGGGAGTTTGCAAAAAAACCTAAACGCAAGGCAGGCACTCCTATCGACGAGAATTTTGCTGCATTGCTGTGGATAGATATTTGCGCTTTTTCACCTCTTTGCAACAGAATTATTAAAGATAGTGAACTAGGTGTTGAGACATTGTCTCGCATACTGCAGGAGCACTACGAATTATTGCTCAACATTATTGCAGAACATAATGGTGAGCCGGTAATATTTGCAGGAGATGGCATCATGGCATCATGGCCATGTACAGCGGACACGCTGCAATATGCCATCAAAAGTGCCGCAGCGTGTGCTCATTCAGTGTTGAATAAACGTAGTATTACAGATGATTTGGGCAACTTATTGTCCTTTCACGTTGTTGTTGCCGGCGGGCCATGCGAGTTTATTGAGTTGGGCGGGATCAATAACAAATGGACATTCACTATAGCCGGAGACGCGTTGAGCGATATCAGTCTAACCTCTAAAAACCGCGCCCCTGACCAGGTGCTGATCTCTAATGCAATGCTGAAGTATCTGGATGCAAATCTGGCTAGTTTAGGGGTAGCACACGACTCCAGCATACTCTTAGATGCGCCTGATTTTACGCCTGTTCCAGCAGGTTTTATTGAAATGCTGGAACCTGAAGCATTGAATACGCTGTTGGGTTACGTACCCAAGCCAATCGGCTTACC
>CANCOG010000225.1 GCA_947379685.1 Flavipsychrobacter stenotrophus
TGTTCAAATTGTAAGGCATAGCTATAGCGCGAGCACATTTCTATATACTGGCACAAGATGGGTTGTCAAGCTTATCTCCACCAACTTCTAACCAAAAACTACTTAGCCGTAAACTTATACCCTATCCCCCTGATAGAATGAAAATGCACCGGGTTGCGGGTGTCTTTTTCAAAATATTTACGGAAATTCAAAATGAAATTATCAATGGTTCTGGTGGTAGGGTACACGTTGTAACCCCAAACGATTTGTAGAATCTGTTCCCTTGAAACGACCTCGCCTTCGTGTTCAATAAGCAACTTAACCAGTGCAGCTTCTTTCTTACTCAATTCCTGGATCTGACCATTTTTGTCCACACACTCGTGAGCTGAAAAATCTATTTTGCAGCCTGCAAACTCATAAGTGTCACCAACGCTCTGTGGATCCTTTATGCGTTTATTCTTAGTGATCAGCTTATCAACACGCAACAGCAATTCTTCAAGGTTAAATGGCTTGGTCATGTAATCATCACCACCTTTTTTCAAGCCTTCTACCCTATCGGCACCTGTATTACGCGCACTCAGAAACAAGATAGGCACATCATTGTGCTGCATCCTTATAGTCTCACAAATAGTGATACCATCTATTTCCGGCAGCATTATGTCCAGTATAATGAGGTCAAAATATTCATTCCTGACAGTCTTCAAAACGGAAGGCCCAGTCTCGGCCACAGTTACTTCATACCCTTCCAGTTCAAGGTTCAACTTGAGCGTTTCTCTCAGACTTTCTTCATCTTCTGCGACCAGCACAGATGCTTTGGGCGATTTCGTCATTTATAAGATTGTTTACAGGCTAAAATTAGCAATAATGACACTGCAAAAAGTTATCGGTTTGATAAATAAGAACGTCAATATTGAAATCAGGCAAAAATAAGCAAGTATTACCTCAGTATAGCGGTTTTTTCCTCTGCCGATAAGTCAACAAGGGCATAATAAGGCACATCCAGGATATTCATTTCATCCAGAACATTGACAACATCGGCGTACGAGCTGTTGTCATTGGGCTTTATCAACACATGCAGCTTGTGTGCATCAGCCGAAAAAGAGGCCGGTAATGCAGCAACCTGCTGCTGCTTTTGTAATAACAATCCCCTCAAATCTTTTTGCGTCACATCAGCCATAGGAACGCCAACTTCGAGCTGACCATAGTAGTATTTCATTTTGTGATCACTCACCGGAATAATGGTCACGGTTGCTTCCTCTGCAAATACCGTAGGTCGCCGCGAATCTTCAGTCGAGGGAACTCTTACCTCCATTGTTTTCGGTTTTGCCATTGTGGTGGTAAACATAAAGAACGAAATGAGCAGGAAGCCCAAATCGACCATAGGCGTAAGGTCAACTGATGTTTGATGTGTTTTTCTTCTGCCGCCTTTTTGCGGCTGGATTATCTCGGCCATAGCTATTGATTTTTATATAAATGCAGATTGACCGCTTTTCCATAAAAATGGCTGAATGTCCAAGGTTGATTCACATGCAACGAACCTACACTGAGCAGAGCGAGAGCCTAGTGCTGATGGTTCTCCGTTTTTTTCGCAAGTGGAAAATACTTGCAGAAACTAGAGATAGCGGGGGATTAAAAAATAGCGGAGGCGTATTTCTATGCCACCAACAATACTTATTAGTGCTGCACATCAAGTCTGCGAATTAAATGCAAATACCGCAAGTATATTGGCATTCAGATCATGGATATTTTTAGTCGTCTTGCAGGAGAACAACAACTGCAATAATATCGAGCAGCAATTAATATGCTGTTATAACCGCATCGTTTAGTTTTTTAGCATCAGGTATTTAGACTCCACTATCTGTTGGATATTTTTATGCCCGGCATTTCAGGAAGTCAGCCCCTCCATACAGACGGGCATTTGCTTCCTGAAACTATATCATTAATTTAAAGTCGAGCAAAAACCGGTTCGGGATTAGTAGCAATTACAACACAAAGCCTACCAAATTTGGTTTTTCTATTTGGTAGAGTACCCCGCTATTTCAGCGGGATGCTCTTGAGTTTGCGTACCAATAGTATCTGTTTCGCGGGACGCATGGATTATTGGAATTTTTCACAATCGCAGTTGCATCTCTGATTGGAATAACATCTATTTCCCCCGGTTCCAGATTCATTTGCCGAACGCCACTCTCTATTCCTTCACCACCTTTTCCACCTTCACTACCTGGCCTATTTCGTTGCTTAATAGCAATAGGTACATGCCTTCAGGAAGGTGACCAATGTTTAGTTCGCGTGCACTGATTTGCTCCATAACTACACGGCCATCGACTGTTTTAAGAACTGCTTTCAAGTTGATTGTGCTTACTATCGAGATGTGGTCGCTGGTGGGGTTCGGATAAACAGCAATTCCGTTAACTGTGCCATTCTCTGTACTACCAATACCAGTTGCGCAAGCAGCAGCAGAACGAACATGAACGGTGTAAAATGCAGTATCAATGCCGCAGGAATTAGATACTATGTACATAATAGAAGCTGTTCCGCTCGCCACACCGGTAATTACACCGGTGCTACCGACCGATGCAATCAGCGGCGTACCCGAAAACCACGCACCTCCGCTGGCTGCGTCAGCTAAATTTATTGTATGACCGGGGCAAACACTGTCAATACCCGAAATAACACCTGCATCAGGCAATGGGTTTACCGTAACTGAATACGTTGCTGTAGCAGTGCCGCAGCCATTAGTAACTGAATATGTTATGACTGCAAAACCGGCCGATAGCCCCGTTACGACGCCTGAACTGCTTATTGTGGCAATCGTTGCGCTACCGGAACTCCAGGATCCGCCCGTCGCCGTCGTGGTTAGCGTGGTAGTCGAACCTGCACAAACCAGGGAGGTTCCTGAGATGGAACCAGCGGAAGGCAAGGAGCAAATACCGACACTTCTAACCCGAAAGTTGTTAGCATCTCCAATATACAATAACGCACTCCCGTCGGTGGCTAATCCGGTGGTATGATACAAGTTCGCCGCTGTGGCCGGGCCTCCGTCGCCACTGTAGCCGCCAGAGCCGGTACCTGCGAAAGTGCTAACAATATTGGAGGCGTCTACTTTTCTGATGCGGTAATTGCCATAGTCAGCAATATAGATGTTTCCACTGCCATCAACCTTTACGTCATATGGATTGTTCAGATCTGCTGCAGTCGCAGCTGCGCCATCGCCACTGTAGCCGCGGGTTCCTGATCCGGCTATGGTGCTAATGACACCCGAAGTGTTTACTTTTCTAATGCGGTCATTACCGTAGTCTGCAATATAGATATTGCCACTGCCGTCAACGGCTACGCCATGCGGGTAAAACAGATCGGCAGCTGTCGCATCGCCGCCATCGCCACTGTAGCCTAACGACCCAGTCCCGGCTACAGTGTTAATAATACCTGATGCGTTTACTTTTCTGATGCGATGATTACCTCTGTCAACTATATAAACATTGCCACTTCCGTCAACTGCAAGTCCGGTTGGGTCGCCCAGGTCTGCCGCAGTAGCCGCCCCGCCATCTCCGCCATAGCCAGATGTACCTGTGCCCGCTATCGTAGTAATGATGCCCGAGGTGCTTATTTTTCTGATTCGGCTATTGCCATTATCTGTAACGTAAATATTTGAGCTACCGTCAACCGCTATACCATCCGGATAGTTCAGATCTGCCGCTGTGGCCGCTCCGCCATCGCCGCTAAAACCTGCTGTGCCCGTTCCTGCAATTGTAGTAATGATCCCCGAGGCGCTCACTTTTCTCACACGGTGGTTTCCAGCATCCGTAATATAGACAGTGCCGCTTCCGTCAACAGCCATTCTCCAGGGCCTCATTTTCGCCGCTGTAGCCGCTCCTCCGTCACCGCTAAAGCCGGGGGTACCATTGCCAGCAATGGTAGTAATGATTTGAGCATGGGTCATATGGATGGTGCACAAGCAAAGCGCTATTGAAATTGTTATCGCGATGTTTAGGTTGATCTTTTTCATAAAATTTGCATAGGTTTTAGTTAATATGTAAATATACTGGGCAACTCAGTGTTTTTCAAAAAAAAGGAACGAACGGTCGTTTTTTTTCACAAACGGTAAAAAATGACTCAATAGGCTTAGGTGGTTATATCGGGCACCTGACTAAATCGGTTGTTATCAAAGCATTGTGCTCTTTAGATTTACCGTTAGAATTTTAACCAATCTAGAAATTATCTCCCTTCTGGTCGAAGTTTTTACCTCGTCCTGCAATTCACGAAGCATTGCGTCCGAAAACTACAAGCAATAACTTCAAATCGAACAAAAAGCGATTCGGGATTTGTGCTCTAGAGTTAAACTAAATGAACGGGACGAAGGACTTCTTCGATCGGGAGGAGCATCCTCAAATTTCGTCTTGCCCACTGTCTTACTTTGTCCGACGTAGGAGTATCTCAGCCGAACATTAGATGAAACCCTCAGGGGTAGGTGTGGTTCAATTTGTATCGGGCGGGTACGCCCAAAGTCATTAACTCAACCAAGATTTTCTTTGTGGCTTTGCTTCAAATGAACCAGACAATGATTGAAAAACTGGGAACTGCGCCTCTGCATCTTCGCGCGACACCTTACATTACACCAACTCTATCACCGTTATCTCCGGCAATACCCCCAGCCTGCCCGGATAGCCGAGAAACCCAAAACCACGATTTACGTACAAGTATTGGTCCCCTTCCTGATAGATGCCAGCCCATTGCTTGTACATGTACTGAACGGGGCTCCACTTCAAAAATTTGATGTCTACTCCAAACTGCATACCATGCGTGTGTCCACTAAGTGTGAGGTCCACGTCTTTGTACTCGGTTCTTACCTGGGCCTCCCAATGGGAAGGATCGTGTGAAAGCAATATTTTCACAGGAATATTCTTTTCCGGCAATCCGTGGTAGGCTTTTTTCATGTCTCCATATTTTGGAAAATTCGCCTTGGCACCCCAGTTCTCAATACCTATGAGGGCTATCTTATCATTGCCTTTTTCCAAAATCACATGCTCATTCATGAGCAATCGCCATCCCATTGCTGCATGGGTGTCCTTGAGTTTTTGCAGGTTGTCGATCTTATCCTGAGGTGTAGGCCACTGTACGTAATCGCCATAGTCGTGGTTACCAAGGGTGGAATAAACCCCCATTGGTGCTTTTAACGTTGAAAAAATGGACTGGTATTTCTCGTCAACTTCATGAGCATGGTTATTCACAAGGTCACCCGTGAATAAGATAATATCAGCCTTTTGGTCCATAACGCGCTCAATTCCATGTGCAACAGCTCCATGGTTATCGAAACTTCCGGTGTGTATGTCAGAAATCAGTACGATCTTGAATCCCCTGAAAGCCTCCGGCAAATTCGCAAGCTTCAATTTTATCTTTCTTACCCTATAATTGTACCGGTTGGTGATACCATAGAGAAAGCCCATCACAGACAACCCTCCCAGTACTATTGCTGTTCTTTTCAAAAATACAGAACGGTCGATTGGCCCAACCGATGCACCCGATTCACGGGTTGCACTATATGCCATCGAGGTAACAAACCAGGTGATTATCCGCCGGAGGTCATCTATCAGCATAACCAATAGTATCAGGATCTTACCAACAACCATACCCATGGCCAGGGCTATATATACGTTCCTCAACAAATGAGGCATCGAAGCCCAGTTAATTTGCCTGAAAAAGATGAAGCCAACCCAGCAAAGTACAGTCAGTGCAATGTAGACGCCTGTTATTGACAAACGCCAGGCCGACGGGAGCGTCTTAACCATTGACCGCACCAGAATAAAACTGTAGTATTCCGCCAACGCAATTACGCTGAGAATAATAATTAACCTGAGACCCATAAAAAAATATTAAAATTTCATAAAATCTTCAACCTGCTGCCTGATCAATTGTACCGTGGATTCTTTAAGAACTTTTCCATCCTTACCGATCTCATCACTGACTTTTGACAAAAGGAGCTTATTATAATGGACATTTACTTTCAAATAATGCAAAATACTGGTCATGTGTTCTACACCTCTTAGGTTACCTGCCCGGCCATCAGAAAGCCCGGTGAGCAGTGCCTTTTTGTGCCACCAACATTTTTTAATATCACTGTTATCCATCATCAGCTTTAAAATGCCGGGATAACTGGCATTATATTCGGGCATCACAATGATAAATTTCTCAGCAGGTATGAGGTATCGCTGCTCGAGTTCGAGCATTGAAGGACCACGTTCCCAAACTTCCTTTTGTTCCAGTGAAAGCAGTTCAGCCTCAACCGAATGCTCCTTTAAAAGATCATAATATACCTTTGCCATCCTCAAGGTCATACTGTCAGCACGGTTAGTACCTGATATCACTGTGATCATAATAAACTGCTTTCCTGTGGTGGGGCAAATTACTTTCTTTAGGTCACAAAGGACTATTGCATTTTTCTATCTGGCATTTTACAGGAAACAATTAACAAATGGATAGCCTGGGTTTTACGCACAACGAAACACCCCCGCCGGAATTAATAGAATATTATTTCAAAATAAACCAACCATTTGCCGGCATTTTAATGTCTATTTAAGACGGTGATTGCGCATTTTTTCAATAAAAGTAAAATGCAAAATTTCAGTAAATTTACAAAATTGAAAACCAATACCTTACGCAGATGATTTACAAACACCAATTACCCGCGCTTTGAATTGCATTAAAGGAGATAGCCAATGAAAATGTGGATAAAAGTAATTGAGAACTTTAATGCACATTCAATTAACCTTTTCAAAATGTTAAAGCAAATTTGAACAGGGCGAAGTAGATTTAATATTAAATGTGAATAGATTTTCATAACTTGCAGGAGTTTTTTACCCCAAACAATCCGTTTATCGTTAATAAGGTACGACAATGAGACTTAAAATTTACTCCAGACTATTGTGCATTTGTTTGCTTTTGGTCCTTTTCAGTGGCAAAAGCTTCGCTCAGTTAACCGTTACAGCCGATTCGGTTGCCTGCGGTGCAACCAGTGACACAATCAGGGCTAGCATGAGCGGCTATGTACCCTCGGCTACCGGTATCACGGGAGATGACTCATGGTCAGGAGTGCTTTCTATTGGTTTTACATTTAACTTTTATGGAACAGGTCATAGTACTTGTATCATCGGTTCTAACGGAGCCATCAGTTTCAACACCGGACTTGCTGGTGGTGGGTTTGCATGGTCTATAACTGCAGCATTAGCAGGGAACTCCGCAGTATACAACTGTATTTGCGGCCCCTGGTGCGATATTTGCCTGCCCTGCGGAAGCGGCGGCATAATTACTTATGCCACCGTTGGTACTGCACCTTACAGGAAATTTGTGGCAACATGGTGCCACACACCTATGTTCAGCTGCACCAGCCAATGGACGACCTCGCAAATTGTATTGTATGAAACTACCGATATTATTGAGGTACATATCGCCCATAAATCTGTTTGTTCAGGGTGGAATGGCGGGAAGGCCATTGTAGGCGTTCAAAATGCCGGTGGCTCAGCATCTACTGCCGCTCCTTCAAGAGACTATCCAACGGTTTGGTCTGCTACCAATGAAGGGTGGCAGTTTGCTCCTACAAGCGGAGGCAGCTCTTATGCTGTTTCTTCTATAACATTTGCGCCGGTTCCGTATGCTTCTTCTACTATCTATTGGTATGACAGTACTACAGGAGCTTATCTGGGTAGTGGTAACTACCTGCCTGTAGCACCTGCGGGTGGTGTAGGTACCTACATTGCTGAGGCGGCTGGCTGCGATGACACTACCAAAACGTATTTCCACTTTAATATTGA
>CANCOG010000226.1 GCA_947379685.1 Flavipsychrobacter stenotrophus
TGGCATTGTAACTGCCCTCAATCCGATACTAGGCTACGAGATCACTGCCTCAATAGCCAAGGAAGCCTTGGCAACGGGGAAATCGGTACACGATATCGCGGTAGAAGAGCAAAAGTATATTACACAGGAAAAATGGGATGAGATATACTCTATTGAAAACTTGATTGCTCCGAAGTTTATTAATCAGTAGGTTTAAATAATTCCCTAATTTCACATCACAATATTTAACAATGAAATTACGGTCGCTGATTGTAAGTTGTATTCTGGTTTTTAATGTCTCATACATGTTTGCCCAAACAGGTATGGCCTGCTCCGACACTACAGCTGCATTGGTACTTTCGGGCAATTACAATCCGGCGAGCTACGCAGCAACAACTGCGATTACCGACCCTGATTCCATTAGCAATGGTATCCATGCCGCAGTTTCTGCTGACTCGCTGCATGGCTATCTCGACGTCCTGAGATCCTTTTATAACAGAAATAGTGGTTCTGACACGGTTTCAGCTACCCGTGGAATCGGTGCGGCCCGAAGGTGGGTATTCCAGAAATTCCAACAATTCAGTGCTCAAAACGGGCACAGGCTAATTCCGTCGTACCTAACATTCAACTACAACATGTGCGGGATCAATTCCCACAGCAACATAATGGCCGTCCTGCCAGGCATGGACACATCAGATAAATCTATCATTATTATTGAAGGTCACATCGACAGTCGTAATGCCGTGCTTTGCGACACTTCAATTGTAGCACAGGGAATGGAAGATAACGGCAGTGGCACTTCGCTTGTAATGGAATTAGCCAGGGTGATGAGCCGATTTACTTACCAGCATACTATAGCATTTCTTGTAACAACCGGCGAAGAACAAGGACTGGTGGGCGCTCAGGCTTTTACGAACTATGTGCAACTCAATGGCATAAAAGTAAAGGCCGTGATGAATAATGACGTAATAGGTGGGGTGATTTGCGGGCATACTGCGTCTGCGCCAGGTTGCACCGGAGCCGGGGAAATTGACAGCACCCATGTAAGGTTGTTCTCTTATGGAGGCTTCAATTCATTTCATAAAGGCTTATCGCGCTACATCAAACTAGAATACAAGGAGCGAATCCTTCCATCTGCAACAGTGGCCATGGGCATAAATTTAATGACACCTGAAGACCGCACAGGCCGTGGAGGTGATCATATACCATTCCGGGCATCAGGTTATACCGCAATGAGATTTACATCGGCCAACGAAAACGGAGATGCCAATGTTACGGATACCGCGTACATTGACCGGCAACATACTTCGCGCGATAGCCTGGGAATAGATGCAAACGGAGATGGTATACTGGATACATTCTATGTCGATTTCAACTACCTCGCCCGTAACACCATCATTAATGGCAATGCTGCCGGCATGATAGGTATCAGTCCCCGCACGCCTGATTTTACCCTCACCAATACCTTTGATAATCTCATAATTAATATCACTCAGGAAACAGGGTACCTGCACTATAAGGTAGGTGTCCGCACAACAACCAACGATTGGGATTCTGTGTACGAGTTTTCAGGCGCACTTACCGACACCATTGTTGTACCAGCTGGCAGTTACATTGTAAGTGTGGCCTCTGTTGATGCACATGGAGTTGAAAGTCTTTTTTCGCGTGAACTGATGCAGAAAACCGGTATAGATGAGTTTTCCGCTGCTCAAAAAACTGTAGAACTACTACAGAACAAACCCAACCCTGCGGACGAAGCTACCATGATATCGGTACTTGTCAATAGTACATTTACTTACAAGGAAGCCTACATTGAAATAACCGACCTCAATGGCAAACAGATCGACCGCCAAAAAGTAACCCTGAACGAAGGCATAAATGAAGTCCTCTACCAACATGGCTACCATGCGACCGGCACTTACATGTATACCCTTGTTATAGATGGCAAGGCGGTGCAGCGTAAGAAGATGACGTTTATTAATTAGCCTCGGGCCACAAGAACTCTAATGATGAGATATCCTCGCCAATTGTCTAACGGTGATACAAATGCAGTCATTGTACTTTCTTAAACTGAGGTTACTAAACTATTTACTGGTGATAGCAGTTCCGATATTAGTTCAGAAGCAGAAAAAATGAAGTTTGCAAATTCAGTAAACGGTCTGGCGGCAAAGTTTGTGAGACTGGATTTCAATGAGGGATTGGCCGAACAAGAATTAAGGGGGCATTTGTATGCAAATGAAAAAAGCAGTTACAAACTTTCGTTCATAACTGCTTGATTTTAGGTGGTGCCTCAGGGGCTATAAATTAAACGACGAAATAGTCTGAAATACTCTGCAATAGTCATTCATGAACTCATGGATGACTATTTGCATTTAGGGTATAATCCATCCCAATTCAACGCAGTTCGTTCCAGTACACCAAAACTCTACGGAATCTCTACGGCAGCGAAAATAAAACACCTTCTATCCATGCTGAATATTGCATTAATTGATCCATTCCCCTAACCCTTTTACAAAGCCCATTATGATTTCAGATTTCCCAATAACTGCTTTAGAAATGCAGCAGGTATATATTGGAATGTAGTGAATCAAATGGCAAGTGAGTTATGTTGTATTTTGTTTGCTGTGCAGCATAGTAGTATATCATAGTGCACATATGCTATACCATTGTACAGATTTCTTTGGAGACGGACTCCCTCACTAAAATCTAAAAGTCCAGTAAAACGAAATTTTATTTTTTATTTTGACATTCATTAAGCTACATCAGGAACAAATTTCATTTCCTATTGTTACACAGGATCTCAAATAGTAAAACGGCCCCCAAAAAGAGATTTCTGGGGGCCGTTTTGCTATAATCGACAGTAGCATCATTCTTTTATTAATTGCCGCTGTTCCTTCTTCCCATCTACAGTTAGCTCAAGTATGTAGGCACCTGGAGCCAGATTTGCTAAGGAGACATTTACGAAGCCGTTCTGTTTTGGATCGACTGAATTATTATAAACGCTCACTCCTGACATATCAAGTAACTGCACGCTCACCTTTGCCGGCTTGCTTTGTCTGAAGCTAATGCTTACCTGGTCGGTTGCCGGATTCGGGATCAGATTAATCTCAAGCCCCGTTGAGGTAGCGGCAGAAGAAAGATCGGTAGATTCCAAAATCAGTTCAAATCTTTCTTCGCCCTGGGTATTCTGCTCCTTCGTGACAGAAAATCTATATTCAGTTCCCTGTTGCAGTAACATTAAACGTTTGAGCAATTTATCGTGCAGGTATACCCTCCCCCCTTCTGGAACTGCCAGATTTTCGACTCTGATAATGTAATCCTGCTCATAGCTGCTACCCACACCAAGTGGAATTATTCCATTAACCGTAAAGGGACGTACGTCAACTGAAAGCCTGTGTTTATCTGACGACAGACTGTAGAAATTAAAATCAGCCCCCGCTGGTTTTCCACCGTCAAATTTTATGTCCTCGGCTTCCGTTGCTGCACTATCAAATCTTGCATAAAACATGTCATAAGGATGGTAATTCACGTCGTACACATAGAGCGAAACAAAATCCTGTCTGGCTTTCATTAAGCTATATGCATTTGAAACTGTAGCGGACTTATTTGCTTCCGTGAAATTAAGCAGGTCACCGTCGTGCAAAGTGCGGACCTGAAAGGCATCATTGCTCTGTAAATAGTAAGGAATCGGCGCTGGGGAGCCTCCACCGGTTGAGTAAGGCAAAGATTGAAACTGGCCTGCAACACCGAGGAATGGATTCCAAACCCAGAAGTATGCTCCGTTAATACGCCCTGCTGCAGCAGCATTGAAAATCACAGTTCCTATGTCCACAGGAGACGCGTATGGGTTACCTACCATTGTGTAATCCTGTAACGCTGATGACCCACGATGTAAGGGTATATCCTGCCCACCCTGATTAAGTACACCCCATTGGCTTACGACAGTTGGCGAAGGCCTGTATGACAATGTCCATAAGCCTTCTTCTTTTGCACCTCTGTAATACATCCTGATACCCTGATATTGCTTGAACTTATTGCTGTCGGTGGTGGCATATGCGCTTGCAAATTGGCGCCACCCCGGGTCATAATTAAGTGAGGAGTTACCACCATAAGTATTGTACCAATAAGCCGAAGGTGCATTAGAAGAGGTAGTAGTAAATCCATTACCCACTCCGCCAGGGCCAGAGATATCGATATAATTGATTAACTGAGTCAGCGGGATGTAGTCGTTAAAAGGATGTGCCCAGAAGCGGTACGCCCTGCGACCACCGCTCATGTACTGATTGACTTTTACATTACCAGTGATGGAAGTACCAGTAGTTAACGGCGCCACCCGGGCACTTCCAAATGAATCGGAGTATAGTACTACGCTATCGCCCGTAGCAAGAAAGCCTGAGGTTAACGACAAAACACTTTTGACGGTTAATCTAGAACCTGTATTTACTGTGACTCCGCTTGAATTGCTAACATTGAAATTGCTGACAGACCCAATGCCGCCTACGGTTTGAGCGATCGTATTATTCATACTTAAAGTACCTGCTCCGGCGATGGATCCATTATTGGTCAAATTCCCTCTGATAGCCAGTGTTGCACCACTGCTTAGTGTCACGACGGCTCCGGAAGCTATTACCATATCTCGGATTGTATCGTTGACAGAAACTCCGATAACGGGGGAATAAGTTGTACCGATCGGTATAATAACATCATTGGTAGTTCCGGGGACATAGCCGCAGGACCAGTTAGCAGCATTGTTCCAATCAGCCGATGTAGCGCCCAGCCATTGCATGGCATTTATGGTTATTGGAAATCTTGCATTACTGGTGTCACCGCCAGCCACAATGGTATATATTGCGGTATCATTTCCGACAGAAACACCGCTTACAAGTCCAGAGGAATTTATCGTTGCATTTCCGTTGGTCATGCTCCAAGTGCCCCCGCCCACAGTATTGGTCAATGAAGTTGTCCCGCCACCTGCACAAATACTTGCACCACCACTTATCGGACCTATGTCGGGTAACGGGTAATTTCTCAATATCGATATCGAATTGGAACCACTGTTACCGGTAACCACATCGGGGTAGCCGTCACCATCAAGGTCACCAATAGTGACGGCCGCAGGATTGGCACTTGTTGCAAAATCAAGCTTTGCCGCAAAAGAACCGGAGGTGATGGACCCGCTTGAAGCCGTATTGCGAAACATAGATACTGTATTGCTAAATGCGTTAGAGACAACAACGTCAAGCTTTCCGTCACCACTAAGATCTCCGGCAGCTATACCGGTTGGCCCTGAGCCTGCTGTAAAATTAACCCGGGTACTGAAAGAACCGGAAGTCAACGAACCTGGCGAAGCAATATTCCTGAAAACCGAGAAAGTACCATCGTTAAAATTTGTCACTAACAGGTCTGCCTTGTGGTCGCCATCAATATCAGCGGCTGCAATATCAATTGGCCCTGAACCCGTTGTAAGCGTCGCCGCTGTTGCAAATGAAATGTTTCCCGGAGTTGAAGTATTCCGGCTGACAGAGGCTGTACTGCCCGAATAAGCCGAACCTGTAAAACCGGAATTCACGGTCGCAATGTCAGGCAAGCCATCACGGTCCAGATCAGCAAAACAAAGGCCTGAGGGAACTGAGCCAACTGTAACATTTACAACGGCAGCGAACGAAACTGATCCGGCCGTCGAAGTATTACGTAAAATACCTATCAGGCCAGCAGGTAACGATACTGCAATATCAGCCTTTCCGTCGCCGTCAAAATCAGTGATAGCGGAAACGGCGGAAACATTCCCCGCTGCAAGGTCAACTCTTCCTGCAAACGTGGGGTTTCCGGTTGAAGATGTAGTATTCCGCAGCACTTCAACGTTGTTATTGTTACTGAGTGCAGCCACCACATCAAGTTTGCCATCGCCATCAATATCGGCCAGCTTCACGTTCTGTGGTTTTCCGGCAAGGGTTATTTTATTATACAATGTGAATGATCCGGAAGATATGGAACCTGACGCACTGGTGTTCAGGAAGACAGAAACTGTCGAACTATCATAATTGTTGACGACCAGGTCAGACTTACCATCACCATCGAGGTCACCAATGGCCCCGGTATATGGAGTTGAGTTGGCTGAGGTTGTCGCAAGGGTTACATTGTTCTTAAAGTTCAAAGTATCGTTTTTAAAATAGCTGTTGGTAAACACAGGTGTGAAGAAACTGTCTTCATATGCCGTCAGGTTACTGGTGGCATTCAGCACGCTTACCGGTGCAAAAGTTGCCCCTGATGGAACAACAACTGAAAGGGAAGTAGCGGAAGCAGAAGAAACCGAAGCCTTTGTTGCACCAAAATATACTTTATTATTAGCTGCAGTAGTATTGAAATTTGTTCCCGTTATAGTAACAGTGGCCCCTTTATTGGCGCTGTTAGGGCTTACAGATGTTATAGTTGGAAAAAGTTGCAGTGGGTTATTGCGGATGACCGAAACGGTGGTAGTGCCGGAATTAGAAACGGCAATATCGGGAATACCGTCGCCATCGAGGTCACCAATTGCTATACCCAATGGTGTTGTGCCCGTGGCAAAATCAGATTTTGCTGCCAGTGATCCGGAGCCTATCGTACCGCTGGTAGCGGTATTGCGGAAAACTGAAACAGTATTGGAACTTGCGTTTGCGACGCCTATATCCACCTTCCCATCGCCATCAAAATCCCCAACAGCAAAGTCTCTTGGAGACGAACCTGTGGTAAAGTCAACTTTCGATGCAAATGATCCGGATGTTATTGCGCCACTCGTGGCAGTGTTGAGAAAAACAGATAAAGTACCTGAGGTCTGGTTTGCAACAAGCAGCTCTGGTTTGCCATCACCGTCAATATCTGCGGCCGTAAGGCCCCAGGGGGCCGTTCCTGTCGTAAAATCAACCTTTGCTGCAAAAGAACTTGAGTTGACAATATTTGTTGTTGCTGTATTCCTGAAAACCGAGACAGTTGTAGTTCCATTATTGGTAACAGCGATATCCGGCTTGCCATCCCCGTCAAGGTCGCCGGCATATATTTTCTTAGGCGTGGTACCCGTTGTAAAATTGGCTGCTGCGGCAAACGAAATGAAACCAGCCGATCCATTATTTTTTAAAACGGACATATTTGTGGATCCGCTGTTCGCAACGGCAATATCGGGCTTTCCATCCCCGTCAAAATCAGCAACCCCTAGGTCAAAAGGAGTTGTGCCAACGGTAAAGTCAACCTTTGCAGAGAACGAGCCAGTAGTTATTGTGCCACTTGCTGCGGTGTTCCGGAAAACGGAAACGGACGCCGATCCGCTATTAGTTACTAATATGTCCAGTTTTCCATCTCCGTCAATATCTGCAATTCGAACATTGGCTGGGGCTGTACCCGTCGTAAAATCTACTTTTGCGGCAAACGAACCACCGGTAATGCTGCCGGATGAACTGTTGTTTCTGTACACAGAAATTTTTGCCGAACCGGAGTTGGCAATCACCATATCAGCTTTGCCGTCACCATCCAGGTCACCAAATACGACTGCCTGTGGCGTTGTCAAAGAAGTGAAATCAACTTTGGTAACAAAGTTAAGTGTCCCCGATAAATAGATACTGTTATCATATTTTGGTAGATAAGCATATTGCTCATAACCTGAAAGACCAGTAACGCTATCTAATACCGAGATCGGTGCCAGCGTGCCGCTAACCGGAGATATAACAGTAAGCGATCCAGCCGACGCTGTGGTAACTACAGCCCTTGTAGCCCCAAAAAATACTTTATCATTTACCACAGAGGTGTCAAAG
>CANCOG010000227.1 GCA_947379685.1 Flavipsychrobacter stenotrophus
GCGCCCGCGCATTGCAGTGGTTGTCTCCGCAGCAAACCCACGACAAAACACATCCATTCCTTTATACGCAGTCAGAGTCCATATATGCCCGTTCATGGATTCCCTGCCCCGATGGACCGGGAATACGGTATTCTTATGCCGCACGGGTAACCGTACCAAAGGGTCTTATGGCACTGATGAGCGCTGAGAATCCGCAGCAGATAAGTGATAGCGGTATTTACCATTTTAAAATGGACATTCCTGTTCCTGCATACCTGATGGCACTGGCAGTGGGCGATATAACATTTAAACCCATTGATAACCGCACGGGTGTATATGCTGAACCCGGTATGATTGAAAAAGTTCGCTGGGAGTTTGAAGATGTGGGCAAAATGGTGACCACCGCCGAGCAACTTTATGGTCCCTACCGCTGGGGCAGGTATGACATTCTGGTACTGCCTCCGGGATTCCCGATAGGGGGAATGGAGAACCCAAGGCTGACTTTTTGCACGCCTACTGTTATTGCCGGCGACAGATCGCTTGTTAGCCTTATTGCCCACGAACTTGCGCACAGCTGGAGCGGCAACCTGGTGACCAATGCCACCTGGAATGATTTCTGGCTCAATGAGGGTTTTACTGATTACTTCGAACGCCGGATCATGGAACAGATGATGGGCAAGAGCTATTCTGATATGTTATGGGAACTTGGATACCAGGATCTCGTAGAGAATGTGAAAGATCTGGGGCCTACAAGTAAGGATACCTGGTTAAAGCTGAGTCTCGAAGGCCGTGACCCCGATGATGGACTTACCGATATTCCTTACGAAAAGGGTTCTCATTTCCTGAAACTCATTGAAATGAGTGTGGGCAGGCAGCGGTTCGACCAGTTTTTGAATGCTTATTTCAGTTCGCATGCGTTCAAGACCATTACTACTGAAGAATTTCTGACATATATGGATATTAACCTTGTAAAAGGGGATACAGCCTTGTTACGCAAACTGGATATAAAAACATGGGTTTATGGTCCGGGAATACCCGCATCTTGCCCAATGGCAGGACAGGAAAGGTTTGCGAAAGTTGATGCAGAGCGGCAGAAATTTCTTTCAGGTACTGCACCTGCAGCATTGGCTACAAAGGACTGGAGCACTCATGAGTGGCTGCAGTTTTTACGCAAAATGCCAGAAAACCTGACACCGGCACAAATGAAGCAACTGGATGACGCATTTAAGTTCTCTCCATCCGGTAACAGTGAAATAGCAGACCTTTGGTTTATAATGGCGGTACGGGCCGACTATCCCGCGGCATATCCGGCAATGGAACAGTTCCTGAGCAGGGTAGGGCGCAGGAAATTCCTGGAGCCATTGTATAAGGAAATGATGAAGACCGCAAAGGGTAGGGAAATGGCGAAAACTCTTTACGCAAAGTATAAACAAAACTACCACCCATTGGCACAGGAAAGTCTGGACAGGATGGTGATCTAGCAGGGGGTGAATTAGCCGCAGTTATGGTTTTGAGGGGGCTTTCGTCTGTTTATTCAGATGAATTATTGCTCTTTGCGGATTATCCATCCAGTATTCTATTTCATATTGGTCTCCTGCTTTTAGGTTTGGGTATAGTTTCTGGTAGTCTGGCACAAGGTACTGAGCACGGCGATAATTCGAACCCCCAATGGTATATTCAAAGAAAACCATGGGGTAATTTCCAGTGTTGACGGAAGTTATGTTACAAGTCCCGATATTCGTTTTTTCGTCTTTAGAAAACATGGGTTGCCATGCTACAACTTTATAATGGTCAGGTTTTTGGGGGTTCACTTTTAGTATGTACATTTCATTAATAATGTTTCCCGGAACCCAGAACGAGTTATGGTCTGACTCGCCATAACTTTCGCTATTGTATTTATATGAAAATACAGCGCTTTGAGACCGCCCCCCGTGTCCTGCCCTTTGCAGCGTACCAGTTACAGGTACCCATGAGGGATCTTCCACCCAATCTTTATCATAGGCCAAGTAGTTAAAGAAAGTGAATATTAAGTAAAAGCCAACGGCACATGCGGTTAGCTGAAACAAGACGATGCCAGTTTTTTTGAGCATATTTTCAAAAATATATTTTAGCGTGGATCAGTTTTTCCTATTGCTCACGCAATAGCCTCGAAACTTGATTCAAATCTTCTAACTGAAATCTTTTGCTATAAAAATAGTGATTATAGTGGAGACAAGATTGCAGTACTAAGTCTGATATCTGGATTTTGCCAATCCTGAATAAATACGCATTTCTGCGTATTGTCCCCGCTTTGGCCTCCATGTACCTTGCACCCTGATGGACAAATGAGTTCGGGGCTAAAATTCTTTCGGCCAGGTGTCCCTTAGTTTTTACATAACATTCAAAATCCACAAGCTATGTTTAGGAAAATTACAACACAATTGTTTGTTGCTATGTGCTTTTGCGGCATTACCTGCTTCGCTGGAGCCAACGATGATCTTATTGCCGCATGTAAGGCAGGTAACCTCGAAGGTGTAAAAAAAGCAATTAGTGATGGCGCACAGGTAAATGCCGTTGATGCAGGGGGGAACCCTGCTATTGTTTCGGCTTACTTCTGGCCTGATATTGTAAAGTATCTGCTTGAAAATAAAGCTGATCCCAATTTGGGAACGACTCCTGCCTTGTTCCAGGCAACGTTCTTTTGCGTACCAGATGTAATGAAGTTATTACTGGACGCTGGCGCAGACCCTAACAAACCTTCCGTTACAGACCCCTCTGTTACTTTCAAAACGCTGATAGAAGCGGAAAAGAACAAAGGTAAAGAAGGTAATAAGGACCTGATTAAGGCCTGGCAGAGTGCAATGGAAAATGCAAAACCAGTTACCATGTACCCTCTTCCGGCCATGGTTATGAACAATAATTGTGTTCCTTGCCTGCAGCTATTATTAGATAAAGGCGCTAAAATGGACCTTGGCGTAACAGATGGCACTTTGGTGCACACTTTTGCCGGATGGGGCGCATCGAAAGAATATAGAAAGACTGTTTTTGTAGCTGTTAAAAAGAGCATGGAGCCTTACGGGGTGAAGTTTCCTGAGTGGTATACAAATATGCCTGATGACAGTAACGGTAATCCGGAAGATATCTTAAAGGTATTACTGACCAAGGGGCTGGAGATCAATAAAAAGAATAAAGGGGCTGGTGCGCTGCCTGATCAGACTCCGCTTGAAGTGGCATTGGGTGGTGGTTTCGGTAATAAAGAAGAAGTGATGCTTGCCCTTATTGCCAATGGTGCCGACGTGAAAATAAAGAGTGACTGGTATGGTGCAGAAATACTTCAGGCAGCACAAATTGGCTTTGCGTCAGTTTTAAAGGCTATGATAGCCAAGGGAGCCGATATAAATGAAGAAGGTAAGTGTTTTACTGATGCATCAAATGGCGCACAAATCAAAAATTTTACACCGCTGACTGCCGCGGCATGTAAAAATCACCTGGAAGCCGTTCAGTACTTGCTCACAAGCGGGGCTTCTACACAAGGCATAAGTGGGTCAATTGTAGCTGGATCATGTCCGGCTAAATTGAATAACAAGTCGGCCATTTATTTTGCGATTGAGCATAAGAACATGGAAATGGTGAAGTTTATAGCAGGGCATAAAGGTTTCGATGGCAAAAACCTATCGATAAGTGCCAAGAAAATGACGAATTGCGTAGGTGGGGGGAACTATTCACCTTCCGAATATGCTGATGAGCTAGAGGCGACAGACATAAAAGATTACTTGAAAAAGCAAGGGATGTAAAATTGTCAATATTATCCCGGTGTGTGATTGTGTGAAAAATCCTGCCCCGGCAATTGCCGGGCAGGATTTTTTAACTTGTGGATGTGCTGCTGTTTATTTTAAGGTAGACTAGCTTAGTTAATGTGTTGCAAGTTCGGTGTGGGTGCCATGGTGATGTAGCAGATCCTTTGCCCTGCTTACCTCTTCTTGTTCGCCGTGAGCAACGACCAGGTACTTGCCACCTTTCAGAAGGGACTGGTAACGTTCACCAATTTCGTCTTTAACGCCCACTGTGGCCAAAACGGTAGCAATTCCGCCGCCAATTAGCCCGAAGTCGAAACCTGCAATTGCCCCAACCAATGCACCGGCCCCAAACAAAACACCCAGGCCGGGAATAGTAAACATCCCTATTCCTGTAAGTAGCCCCAAAGTTGTACCTACAGCTATCCCTGTTCCGAGACCAGCTGCTTTTATGCCTGATTTGGGTACAATATGCAGTTCCTCGTCAATTTCCTCGTTGGTTGTAAGTCCCATTATTGACAGTTGCTTTACTGGGAAACCTGATTCTTTTAGCTTTAGTACGGCTTCAATTGCCATGTCATGATCTTCGTATACGCCTATAGTAGTATTCATAAATGTGATTTTTATTGGTTTGCCGGAATATCTTGAGAACATAAAAAGTCGTGCCAGCAGGGGGCGATTAAATGAAATAGACCGGGACATCGTGGCATAGTTTTGGTGTATTGCCATGATGATGAAACGTACTATTTTTTTGGCGGTATTTGTGTTTGTTTCGGTTGGTTCGTTTGCCCAGAGAACAAAAGCGGCTCATAAAAAAGTTCATAAGACGGTGGGACATAAGACGGTGGGTGCACCGGCTGTAGTCGTCAATAGTCCCCAGCCTAGATTGGGCAACGTCCCGGCCCCGGTACAATCATCGTCTGTAACACCCATGTTCCCACAAAAAATTAGTAGCCCGCGTACCAGTGTTCCTCTCGGGAAAAAACTAGATCTGGATTTGTATCCTCATCAACATTACCCAAATTTCGTTCCGCCATATTCCGGCCCCGGAAATCCTCCTCCTGTGCCAGTACTGAAGAATTAATTATCCAAACAATTAGTTTGGCTTCCTTTCACGGTGTTCTGAGGCCTTGGTGGAAAATTATTTTCCCCCAAACGCAATGCCATTACCTCAACAGTCTCAATTTTATATGACCTTTGCAGTTCGAGCCCAATAATTAGCAGCGCCAGCTTTAACCTGGAATGCCGATTGAGGTCTGCCGATTAACTAATAAGTATGATTTTTTCTTCAAAGCTGATAGAGGATGCAGTTCAGGAATTTTCCAGGCTGCCGGGAATAGGAAAGAAAACAGCATTGCGCATGGTGCTGCAACTGCTGAGTATGGATAAGCCTGAAGTAGATGAGTTTACCGGGGCAGTATCCCGCATGAGGCATGGCGTGAAATTTTGCAAAGAGTGCCACAATGTTTCGGATAGCGACATCTGTGTTATTTGCGTGAACCCTGGCCGGAACCGCCGGCAGGTATGTGTAGTAGAAAGCCTGCGTGATGTAATTGCAGTCGAAAGCACCGGGCAGTATGCGGGTTTGTATCACGTTCTGGGTGGTATATTGTCGCCGCTGGATGGGGTCGGGCCTGAGCAACTGAATATCACATCGCTTTGCGAACGCGTGAAAAACAACGAAGTCACGGAACTGATAATGGCGCTGAGCCCTACAATTGAAGGTGACACTACTGTATACTACATAGCCCGGCAGGTAAAGGAGCTCCCTGTTACTATTACCACAATAGCCCGCGGTATAGCCTTTGGCGGAGAATTGGAATATGCCGACGAAATGACATTGGCAAAATCTATTGCCAAGCGCCTGCCGATAGAAAATTATGTGACGATGAAGTAGATTTATTTTACTACTTGCCCCGGATGCGCCGGGGATTACTAAAGTTCTATCGAGGGATCAAAACCCAAATGCGATCTGAATACCTCCATATGTATGCATTTTCTGCTCATGGAATTCACGGCTGCGAACCGATTGGAAATACTCCAGGTAAAAGCGTTGATACACAACTACAAACCCGAAGCGGTTCTGAAAAACAACCCTGTTCAAGTCTCCGGCACCGATGGTATACGGGCTGGAGCGATTAAATAAGCCGCCTTGCAACGTTGCATCATAGCCCACGAAACTAAACTCTGGGTGCTCGTAAGCATAAATCCTGAATTTGTTTTTGGTTGCCCACTCATTGCCAAATGGTGAATCAAAATAGCCCATAAGTAGAGTTACACCCACACTCGCTTTATCGCTGAGCGTTCCCAATCTCGCCATTCCCTCTGCTAAAAGTGAAAAAGATTTTCCCAGGCCAATCAGCTGTTGCTCAAAATCAACTTCATAATTGATGATCGCATCATCGTGGATCTGGTTCGCCCATCCATGGGGCGTTACATTGTTCAAAGCGCGATGAATCGATATCTGCATCTCTTTGGCACCTGCAGCGCCCCCCACCACACCGGTGCTCAGGGCGGAAGAGAGTCGCCTTTTGTGTGTTGCGTCTATAGATATCTGGAAAGTTTTCAGGTAAAGAGCTGCGGCAAATGGTCTGTCCCCATGCAGGATGGTATCGCTGCCAATACTCGAGGGTGTATAGCCATTGTGTTCAATACCGATTCCGTAACGGGTGTTGCCGGAATTTAGATGAACCAGTAGCTTGCTCAAAGGAAAACGATGCATGGCAGGGCTAACCATTTCCAGGTGAATACCTTGTGTATAGTATTCATCAGTTGCCGCAAAAAAATCATTTTCATAATTCAGCCTGAAATAGCTGTCAGCATTTATGTTTTTATAAGAAAGCAGGTTATTGATCTCCTGTCCCCGGGTGATGTTAATACAAGTAATAAAAATGAGGAATATTAATATTGAGCGAACTGGCATAATCTTTCAAAGATATACGCATGCCTCGTTGTAAAAGTTTTTTTCAGCCGTACACAACCGAGATTAATATTTGACGTTAACTTACTCCTTCCTCAATCACTAGCTTCCTTATCAGCGCAATTTGCCCCAGGTGGTAATGGTAATGTTCAATTATACCTTGTATATTACGGTAATAGCTACCATATTTTTCATTTGCAAAATTCTCCCATAACTTTTCTTCGGGTAAATTTTCGACCATCTGAGCAAACTGCTCAGCATCGGCAAATGTTTTGTTCATCAACATTTCCCATTCCTGCGGCGTAGTTATTGAAGGCACATCGAAACTAAATTTATCATGCGCCGTCAACGGTTCCCCCCGTAAAACAGTTAACGCTGCAAGAACAAAATAATTGACATGATAAACAAGGGCGGCTATGGAATTGAACGAGTGCACCTGTTTTGTGGCCTGCTGCCAGGTTAGGCCATCCAGGTTATCTTTAAGGTTGGACACCGTCCAGTTGCCTCCCCAAATAACCTGCCTGGTGTGTTTCGCTAACTGTTCGCTGAGGTTCATGTGGTTGGTTTTGTAATCAAATGTAGAAAATGAAGTTTGTCCGAGGCTTTTCTAGATGATTCTCTTAGTCGTTAGTTAAAATAATAATTTAAGAAAAATTTAAATTTGTATATTGAGTAAGCCCGTTGCTCAAAATTTTATTTGCGCAATTGGGTCAGCTTTTGTCTTTTCACCGAGAAGATGAACTTGATCTTTGCTTAGCATATAATGATTTAGCTTTTTTCAATATTGCCCTTTCATAAGCAACAATGAATGCCTGTTGGTTACCCCTGTTATTTTCGTTTCTTTCGGCTACATTATTGTATCCTGGGTGCCAATAACCAATATTGTGTAAGCACTCGTGAGCCACTTTTGAGGCCCAAAAAGTCGGGTCCTGCCGTGCCTTCAGGCTATCAACATTAAAACCAATATTCAGATAACCGTGCGCGGGCGATAATCGGCTGAGTTGTTGGAAATTTCGATAATAAAAATTTATGTAAGCCCTGCCCCACCAAACATCATTGTCATAAG
>CANCOG010000228.1 GCA_947379685.1 Flavipsychrobacter stenotrophus
TTCAGTAATGCAATCGCCGTGCCTGATTCCTTACCTTCATAAAAGCCGCTCATGTTGTATAATATGCGCGCATAGTGTTCAGGCTGGTTTTCTTCTTCCGTAAGTTGCAGTGCCTGTTGTGAATAGCTGATCGCCTTTTCCCGGTCACCGAGGTGCAGGTACGCGATACTTAAGTTTTGGTAAGCGAGTAACGTCGGTTCCTGGAATGAGTTGATTGACTTGCCCATTTCTAATGCCCGATTGAAAAATTGAATTGCAGTAGAAATGCTGTCCTTTTTACCATATATGATTCCGATGTTATTGTACAGACAGGCAATATCACTAGTCAACGCAAGAGTTTCATTTATTTTTAATGATTGGTTGTAATAGTCGAGTGCTTTATCCAGATTTCCATTTTGTTCATTGATAACACCCATTTTAAGGCAGGCTGAAGCTTGGGTCCTATGAATTTTCAGGCGGCTGCTCAACGACAAGGTCTGGGTCAGGTAGCGGGTAGCAGTAACAAAATCTCCTTTCCTACCATATAGTTCTCCTTTCATATTCCACAATTCCGCAATTCCGGCACTATCCTTCAATTCTGCATACAAGTCATTTGCTAGGTCAAGTCGCTTAAGAGCCAGCGTCATTTCCCCAACTTTAAGATCCATCCCTGCCTGTAACAACGTTAACGTTGCAAATCCCTTTTTGTAGGTCGATTTACTGAAGTAGTCGATGCCCGCCTTTAGGTAAAATTTACTGGAGTCGTGGTGAGAAAATTCATAATGCTTGGCAAGTTGACTATACGCAATACATTTTTGTGAATCTGATGCGTGTTTATCTGAGATCAATTGCTCGTATTTGCCAATGGACTCCTCTGCGACAGACGAAAAGGCGTGCATTATAAAACACAGGAAAAAAATAACAAACCGAGTAAGAAAAGATGTACTGGAAAAATTCCTCATGCCTTATTTTATCTTTAACAAAATTTACGATGCCGCCTGGGCGTCAAAAATTGTATTCATTTACAAATTTCACCGGTCTGTTAATATTACTTCCGGTTTTGTGAAGCATTCAATTTTCCATTTTAATATCATCGAAACAGGTGTATTTTCTGGAAATGTTTCAAATAAGATAGGCTAAAGGTATACAAAATAATCCATCGTAACTGTTTGATTGTAAATAGAAACCTAAACAGAATTTTGGCAAATAGAAACATTTGTTTGGATTATATGATCGCAATTGACATATATCTCAAATTTGAGATAATCGTCCTACGATAATTGAAATATTTAATCTAAAATCCAATTATCGTTTACCGAAATTTACACCCGGCACCAGACAAAAAAGATGAAATCGTTCTCAAAACTAAGAAGGGCTGTCTAAAAGATACATCGTCCCGAAATTACAAACAATGGAAATAATGTATATTTACAGGAATAACTCAAAATTCCTCATGAAAAAATATACCGGGCTTGCACTTTTCCTGTTTTTTTTCAGTTTTTTTCAATTGAAACAGGCTGTTGGGCAAAACAGCGCAGAGCCATTGATAGCAGCGCTCACCCATGCCACCGAAGATTCAAATAAAGTCAATTTGCTCAACCAGTGCTCGTACCTGCTTAGCCGCACAAACCCCGAACAAGGAATCGTTTACAGTACCCGCGCTAAAGAACTGGCAGAAAAGCTAAACTGGCAAAAAGGCCTGGCCAGGGCTTTCGACAATGCAGCACTTTGTTACAACATTCTCGAAGACACAGCACAGGCAAGGCAAAATGCATTGAAGTCGATAGAAATTGCCCGAAAAATAAATGACTCCCCTACTGTTGTTTCCGGCCTTATCAGGCTCAGCTTTGTTGCGTACCACGAAAGAAGGCAGATGCGTGTAGCAAGGGCATATGGTGAGGAGGCCCTGAAACTGGCACAGGATATTAAAGACCCACGAAGTTTAGCGTTTGCTTACATGAACCTGGGATTCATTGTAGAAAAGAAAAGGGAATCGGTCCTGGCCTTTAAGTATGATTCGCTGGCCATTGGCTATTTCGCATCGATAAACGATAATTATTTCCTGGCGCTGGCTTTGATTAATCTTGCTCAGGAATACGCACTGACTCATAACGAGAAACTGTCGCTCGACATTTATGCTCAGGTGCTGGAGCTGTTGGCACCTTTCGGAAATACGGAAAACAAGTCGTTCACCCTTATGTTGCTCAGCAACGCATACTATAAAAAATTTGACAACCAGAAGGCGCTGGACTATCGTCTTCAAGCCCTGGAAGTCAATAAGCAACTTAATAGAAAACATACCATTACCAGCGATCAGATAGTCATTGCCAGAATATATTTTGCAGAAAAAATCTACACAGAGGCGCGGAAATATGCCACAGTAGGACATGAGACTGCGCTGGCCAATGGCTCAAAATGGGCAATCAGAAAAACCAGGCGACTCCTGAAAAGAATAGACAAGCGGACAAAATGAGTGTAACCAGAATCAAAACGGTAATTACCCAAGAAACTTAAACACATCACCAATACTTATAGTTCCGGTTCCGGAATGAGTCAGGTACATGCCAAAGTAAACCATGTTCCCTTCTTTGTAAACATACTTCCCGTCCTGCATTAAAGTCCCCAAGGTTCTCAATGGTTCAACGCCTGAGATGGCTGTCATTTGATCTATGGTTGTTATCGGGCATCGGCCATCCCGCTTGATGCCAACAAAGCTGATATCGTTGATCATGAAACTGCCTATTTTGTTTTCTGTAAACGCCTCGCCTCCTTTCATCACGATGTTTGGCCGGAATCTGTTCATTGGAAGGGCTTTTTCCATTTGGCTGTTCAGGCTTTGCAGCGTTTCTTCCGATGTCAGCAGGAATGGATAGGCATCCGCAAATGCAACTTTATCACCGCCAAGTTCGGTAGTGCGGGTTCCCTTATCAGGCATACGCACTAGCCGGTAGTTGCCGGGAACCTCAAGAGAAAGATATTCAGTGAACCATAGAGCAGCTTCGTCTCCCTGGTCAATGCCAGAGCAGGTGTTTTCCCATACACGTACGGTTCTTTCCGCACCCTTATTCCCTTCAAGAGGGAGGACCAAAGTTTGCATTCCGGGTGCAGAGAGCGTAAGATACTGTGAAGTGATTGCTGGTTCTATAAGACACATAGTTTTTATGCCTACCGCCCCAAGCCTTGCATCACCACGTTGGGCGACAAAGACACCATGCTCATTGACCACCATCCACTGGCGGTCAAACTGGATACCCATTTCCCCTACAACAGCTGTAGTGAGCGATATGCCCCGGCCCGATTTAACCGGGTAGCAGTTAAGTTCTGAAACTGTTATTGTTTGATTTTTCAAATGGTAATGATGTTTTTCCGGTACAAAATAAGGCTCCAGTCAACGAACGTTGGCCCCAATAACACTAAATTGATGTAAATTTAATGCAACTTTTAGTTACATAAATTCTGTCAATTATATTTTTACGGCTAAATTATCAATCAATTTCTCCTAAACAAACATGAACATGATAAAACAATACGCAAAACAGCGACTCTCTGCATTTTTGTTTTCATGCCTGCTTGCGGCAGGTTTTCAGGTAAGTGGCCAGGTGAGTATCACCAGCGGCAGCCCTGTTACCCAGACCTTTGACGGCATCGGTTCATCAGCCACCGCTTCGTTGCCTTCAGGATTCCGGGTGAGCCGCACCAGCGCAACATTTTCTGGTGCCGGTACTGCAACAGAACTTTCTGCAGGTACTACAGGAACGGGAACGCTCACGGGCACATCTTCAGGTGGAGCATACAACTTCGCCAATGGTGTAAATGCCAGTTCTACCGATCGTGGTGTAGGTTTTTTGACAACCGGAACCGCAGGTGGTCCGGGTTACCTGTTCATGCAATTGCAAAACAATACGGGCGTAACTATCACCGATCTTTCAATTTCATACGACTACGAAAAATACAGGAGCGGTTCACGTGCATTTGACCTCACCTTCCAGACGAGCACCGATGGGTCTTCATATAGTGCCGGCATTTCGGCTGGCAACAATTCCTATACGGCCGATGCATCAAACAGTACTATTTTCAACCCACCAACCACCATCAGCAAAACAGTAACCTTAAGTGGTGTCAACATTACTAATGGCTCCAGCTACTACGTAAGGTGGATGTATGCGCCCAATAGCGGCACTACTTATACCAACGCACAGGGTATTGGTATCGACAATATATCAGTAACCGCAACAATAGGTTGCAGCGGTACTCCGGCCCACGCGACAGCGGCAGCTGCGCCTACAGCTGTTTGCTCTGGCACCACGTCTGCCCTGTCTGCATCAGGCTATGCTACAGGTGTTGGTATTTCCTATCAATGGCAAACATCTGCTACTGGGGTAGTCGGTAGTTACAGTAATATCGCTGGGGCAACCAACACAACTTATTCCAGCCCGGCACTTACTTCAGCTACATATTATCGTTTTGTTACAAAATGCGCCAACAGCGGCTTGGCTGATACGTCAGCAGCGGTTACCGTTGGCGTAAACCCCTTGCCTAACCCTGGCATAAGTGGCACAGCGACCATTTTTACTGGTGGAAGCACAACGCTCGCCTTTACCGGTGTGGCGTCAGATGTTGTCTACTACTGGAATGGTGCAAGTACAGTCTCAACAACAATTTCTGGAACCGGTACAAGTACGGTATCTGTAACGCCAGCGGCTACCACTACATACTCGGTTACTTCAGCTAATTCGGCACTCGGGTGCTCACAATCTGTTTCTGGCAAAACAGCGTGGGTAATTGTTATGTCTCCATCCGATACCATTCCGGCAAGGGACAATAACCTGTACATGGGTAACCCTTCTAACGCTACATCAACTCCTTCTGACTCTACTAACTACCTTGTAGTAAAATCGCAATACACACTTTCCTATAATAACAGGAAGGGTATGGCAAACTGGGTAAGCTGGCACCTGAGCAGCGCATGGAAAGGATCTGCAACCCGTTGCAATTGTTTTACACAGGATGGTACCCTGCCCACAGGGTATTTTAAGGCCAGCACAGGAGATTATACCAGTACAGGTTTTGACAGGGGCCACCTCTGCCCGTCCGATGACCGGGATGGGAGCGACACTGACAATTCTGCTACCTTTAAAATGTCTAACATCTCACCGCAGGCACCCATTCTCAATCAGCAGATTTGGGGGAATCTCGAAGACTATTGCCGTAAACTCATTTACCAGGGCAATGAGCTATACATTGTAGCTGGTGGCTATGGTCAGGGTGGTACTGGCAGCCTTGGAGGTACTACAAATACAATCGCTTCAGGAGCCATTAATGTACCCTCACATTTCTGGAAAGTGATTTTGGTTATTCCTGTCGGTGCCAATGACAGCACAAGGGTACACTACAATACCAGGGTGATAGCCGTTGATATGCCGAATGTGCAAACCGTTAATTCCCATACCTGGGATTACTACCGTGTGCCTGTTGACAGTATTGAGGCGCGCACAGGCTATAATTTCTTCTCTAATGTCCCTGACAGTATTGAAAATATCATTGAAGCAAAACTGGACAACGGGGCTGCAGGTATAGCATACTGGGATTTCACAAATACCAACAATATTCCTACGCTCGTTGCTACTGTTGCCAGCGATAAGCTGGATACTTCAACAGCAGCTGCCTACAACACAATTACCAGAGGCGCGACTGCTTCATCGAGTGCCGGGGCCAACTGCTTCCGTACAACAGGGTTCAAAAATGAGGGTATTTCAACTGCCAATTCAGATTACTACCAGGTGAAAATGAAACCCCGTAGTGGTAACAAATTATCTATCAGCGGGTTTGATTGCCGTTTCTCGGGTACTGCAAGCTATTATGCTACACCGGGTGTAACTTCACAATTTGCATATAGTTTCAATGGCAGTTCCTTCACGCTCATCGGCTCACCTGTAACCTCAACATCACTTACTCCGCCTACATTCGATTGCTCAGGTGTAACTGCACTCCAGAATATTGCCGATACTCAAACTGTTTATATCAGGTATTATGCCAGCGGCCAGACAACAACCGGTGGATGGGGTTTTGCGTCATCAGATACTGGTGTATCTGGCCTCATCATCAACGGCAGCCTGGTGGCTACTGGTGGAAGGCCTGCACCCATTGAGCCGCATGTTATTCCTGTTCCCAGGGGTTTCGAACTTAGCGTGGCACCAAATCCTTTCAATAGCGAGCTAAGGGTAAGTTACGAAACAGAAGCTGCAGGCCCGGTCCACATCATTGTAATGAGTATGAATGGTGCAGTACTCTATACTACTACATCCGTAGATCAGAAAAATGACATCAGCCTTCCACTTGGTAATCTAAGCCCCGGTAACTATATCCTTTGTGTCACCTCAGGCGACAGTAAAGTAGTCAGGAAGATCGTAAAATTATAAGCGCAGGTATCAATTAATAGTTGTGGCACCGGGTATCATCCCGGTGCTTTTTTTTGTCCTCGCGCTATGCTCTTGTATTGGTTGCGTGGCAGAAGATTATATGGTGCTTTTTTGCAGCTTGTGGAATGGTAACTGTGCCTGTAGAAATAAACAATTTTGTATCTGTGTTTGTAGCAGATAAATTCTGATTTTTGTGTTAGAAAGGAGATCGGTAAAAATTGAGAAAACATCACTGGATAGCCTTTTGAGTAACAAACAAGTAAAGCTGGCTAAACCGAAATGAACGACATAAATTTCAACAACAAAACCTTCTCGCTGGTTGTAAATTCAGAGAATGGGCAAGTGAACTCTGAAACAGTATTTGAGTATAAGCAAAATGGGGACCTTGTAACAGCTGACTACCATGGAGGGAGTATTGTCTATGGTAAAATAATTGCCAAGCTAAATGGCGCGCAACTAGATATGTTATATCAATGCCTCACCACTGCCGATGAACTGAAGGCAGGAAGGGCGATAGCAGATATTTCGTTCACAGAACAGCATAAGATAAAGCTCAGGTTGAACTGGGAATGGCTGGGTGATAAAAATGAAAAAGGTGTATCGGAGTACCTTGAAAATTAGTGATTTTATGCTTCCATGAAACGGGTTGGCCGTAGTTGAGTATAGTTTGGCTATTCGAAAGGAATAACGTGAACACCTCAGAAATAAAACATAATTTGGGTTTTGATTAAAACATTGCTTTCATGAAAATTTTTGCTGAAACAGAACGGCTGATTTTACGCGAAATGCTTCCCTCGGATGACGAAGGGATGTTTGCATTGGATTCAAACCCTGAAGTGCATAAATATCTGGGCAACAAACCAATAAAAACAATTGAGCAGTCGCGCGACATGATCGCTGATGTTCGTCACCAATACATTGAATATGGCATTGGCCGGTGGGCCGCAATTGAAAAATCTTCGGGAGAATTTATTGGGTGGAGTGGTTTGAAATTTATGACAACTACCGTAAACCAGCATACTAACTTTTATGACGTGGGCTATCGATTGAGGCCAGAGTTTTGGGGTAAGGGTTATGCGACTGAATCGGCTAAAGCTGCAATCAAATTTGGCTTTACAAAAATGAATTTGAATGAGATAATTGGTGTTGCCAATGTTGACAATACTCAGTCGAGGAAAGCACTTGAAAAATGTGGGTTAAGGTTTGTTGAAAAATTTGAATTCCATTTATGGCAAGTACATTGCGATTGGCTGAAAATTACAAGGGATGATTGGGAAAAACTATAACCTAATACCTCCGGATAAATATGACTAAGCACAATCGGAAAAG
>CANCOG010000229.1 GCA_947379685.1 Flavipsychrobacter stenotrophus
CTGAAGCTACAGTACTTCCAGCAAGACCCAGGGTAAAACTCATCGAAGGACAAACTGAAGAAAGCGTAGTTGTTGCCGAAGCTGTAGCAGGAGTACCTGTGCAAGCCCCTGCCGTCACCGCCACCCCCATTGTAACTACACTCGTCCCGCAACTATTCGTCACCGAATAGCTAATAGTAACACTACCCCCAGCCACACCAGTTACCACACCGCTAGTGGACAACGTAGCAATTGAAGTTGCACTGCTGCTCCACGAGCCGCCTGAGGTAGCATCGGATAATGTAATTGTGGAACCCGCAGCAACAGTTGAAGGCCCGGAAATGGCGGCTACCGTTGGGGTGCCTGATGATATTTTGCGGATGCGGTTATTGCCATTATCTACTATGTATATATTCCCCGAAGCATCAGCAGCTGTACTATTCGCAGCATATAACTGGGCGTAAACAGCTGCACCACCGTCTCCACCAAAGCCGCCCGTACCCGTTCCGGAAATTGTGCTGATGATACCCGATGTATTAATTTTCCTTATGCGCTGATTATTCACATCACAGAGATAAATATTACCGGCATTATCTATATTGACACCAATTACATTGGCAACCTGTGCGTCGGTAGCCGCACCGCCGTCACCGCTGAACCCACCTGTGCCTGTTCCCGCAACTGTACTGATTATTCCTGATGGTGTTACTTTCCTGATGCGGCCATTCTGTGCGTCAGAAAAATACATATTGTCCGATGCGTCGAAACATATCCCTCTCACCAGATTAACCTGGGCTGCCGTGGCTGCGCCGCCATCTCCACTATAACCGGCACTACCTGTACCCACAACCGTGCTGATTATACCAGAGGTATTTATTTTACGAATCACGTAATTAAGGTAGTCTGAAAAATAAACATTTCCACTACCATCCACGGCAACGGAACTTGGCGTCCAGATTCTTGCCGCTGTTGCAGCACCTCCGTCACCCGTGTATCCTGATGCGCCACTCCCTGCCATCAAGGTTATTATTCCGGCAGAGCTTACCTTGCGTACGTGATTGCTTCCATATTCTGCAATGTATAAATTTCCACTGCCGTCAACCGCCACATCTATGGGGTAGTTAATTCCCGCCGCCGTTGCAGCACCGCCATCACCACTCGATGTTGATGATCCCGAACCGGCAACTGTGGTTATTATTCCCGTTGTACTGATTTTACGTATCCTGTTATTGTACATATCGGCAATGTATAAATTCCCACTGGCATCCATTGTACAACCCCTGGGGCTATATAGCATGGCTGCTGTTGCAGCACCACCGTCTCCACTATAACTCGAAGTGCCATTACCCGCTAACGTCGTAATAATATTACAAGAAGAGCCCGAACCAGTCACCGTCACTCCCCTTGTAACCACCGTCGTCCCGCAACTGTTCGTCACCGCATAACTAATCGTAACACTCCCCGCAGCAACACCAGTTACAACACCACCACTAGTCACCGTAGCAATTGAAGTAGCACTGCTGCTCCATGAGCCGCCTGAGGTAGCATCTGATAATGTAATTGTTGAACCCACCGCAACAGTCGATGACCCGGAAATGGCGGCTACCGTTGGAGTGCCTGTAGTTACTTTGCGGATAACATGATTACCGATTTCTGCGATATAGATATTGCCACCCGCATCAACGCCCACACCTGCGGGTTGAGACATTCTCGCCGCTGTTGCCTGCCCGCCGTCACCACTGTAGCCAGAAGATGTACCGGCAACCGTACTAATTACTCCCGATGAATTTATTTTACGAATTTTATTGTTATTCAGATCACCGATATAAATGTTCCCGCTGCCATCTACCGCAACGCCAGTCGGACCTGAAAGCTGGGCACTCGTAGCTGCTCCGCCATCACCGCTAAAACCGGATGAACCGGTTCCGGCAATGGTGCTGATAATACCCGCGGGGCTAATTCGGCGAATGCGGTAATTGCCTTTATCAGCGATATACAAATTCCCACTGCCGTCAAACGCCAAACCTTCGGGCTGACTAAGCCGTGCAGCTGTTGCCGCACCGCCATCTCCGCTAAAACCTGAAGAACTGCCACCGGCAATTGTAGTGATGATGCCTGCGGTATTGATCTTCCTCACCCGGTAATTGCCCTGGTCCGTTATATAAATATTCCCGAAAGTGTCAATAGTTATGCCGGTCGGGCCACTTAAAGTAGCAGCAGTAGCAGCACCACCGTCTCCACCAAATCCGGTAGAACCATTACCTGCGAACGTGCTGATGATGCCTGATGATGAAATCTTTCGGATACGGTCGTTAGTCATATCCGCAACGTAAATATTCCCGCTGCCATCAACTGCAATCCCCGTCGGGTAAGATAATTTAGCCGAGGTTGCCGCACCGCCATCCCCACTGTAGCCGTATGTACCGTTGCCAGCAATAGTACTTATAGCTCCGGCGGGCGTTACCTTACGCACCCTGAAATTGTATTCATCGGCGATAAATATATTTCCGCTGGCATCTATTGCTACCCCATAAGGATTGAATAACATAGCCGCTGTGGCTACACCGCCGCCCGATGAATAAGATGCAGTTCCCGTACCCGCAATAGTCGTAATAATGTTACATTGGGCAAATAAATTACCGGTGCACAACATTCCTGTGTAAGCAAGGAACATGCAGACTAATAGTTTTGATATTCTACTCATAGTTGGGGTATCATTAATAGCGATAAAAAAAATCAAATCAGGCCACAAATATATATTAATAACTAGCTCACTGTTGTTAAATTATCCGCATTTTTGAGATCCCATGACAGAAAAAAACATAAAAAAAATGCGGATAGCCATTAAGGCAAATCCGCATTTTCAAATATTACTAACCGACAGTTAATTACTGCAGGATCACCTTCTGGCTATACATTTTGCCATCAGTACTTACCCTAATCAGGTATGCACCAGCTGCATATCCGCTCATGTCAAAATACATGGTCTGCTCGTTGTTAGATTTTACTTCTATTACCTTGCCGGTAATGTCCGTGATCATCACAGTTGCGTTTGTGGTGCCTTCTGGCATTTCAAGGGTGAAAGTACCATTGCTTGGATTAGGATACACCTTTATAGTTGCCTGCTCATCACCGGAAATTCCAGAGCCATTTACTGCACGATGAGCTGTAACCGAAATTGCTTTAACAACAGAAGTTGTGCCGCAGGAATTAGTTACGGAGTACCTGATAGAATCTGTACCAGTAGCCACACCTGTAACTACCCCGGAAGTCGCGTTAACGGTTGCAATTGAAGGCGAAACACTCGTCCAGGTTCCACCCGAAGTTACATCTGCCAATGTAATAGTCGCACCCACAGCAACAGTTGAAGCGCCGGTAATTGCCGCCACAGTTGGAGCCGCACTAACCGACATTGCACGTGTTACCGTTGCAGTACCACAGCCTGTCGATACGAAGTAAGTAATAGTAGTAGTTCCGGCAGCAATTCCCCTTACAACACCTGCGCTGCTAACCGTAGCCACGCCAGTGTTACTGCTTATCCATCCGCCACCGCTAACAGTAGAAGTGAGCGTAGTAGTAGTACCTGCACAAACAGAGGTAGCACCTGACAAAGTTCCTGCTGACGCGGCCCCGGTTACAGTAAGAGACCTGGTAGCCGAAACTGCCCCGCAACTGCCCGTCAATGAATAAGAAATAGTAACAGAACCTGCAGCAACACCTGTAGACACACCCGATGAAGGATTAATGGTCGCTATAGATGTATTTGAACTGCTCCAGGTGCCGCCACCCGTACCGGTTGACGTGAGCGAAACAGTAGACCCTGCACACACGCTCGACAAACCAGAAATCGTGCCTGGAGTTGCGGAGGCCGTAATTGTAATAGTTTTAGTCGCAACAGCTGACCCACATGTTGAAGTAACTGTATAAGAAATAGTAACAGTACCTGCGGTTACACCCCTCACAACTCCTGTAGAACTTACCACAGTAGCCAAAGAGGTATTGCTGCTGGTCCAGGTACCTCCGGAAACAGAACTGCTCAACGTTGTATTTGTGCCCGTGCAAAGCGACGAAGCACCGGAAACTGTGCCCGCAGAAGCAGCTGCACTCACACTGATAACATATCCGGCCACGGCAGAACCACAGCTGGAAGTAACTGAATAAGATATAGTTGCGCTACCGGAAGCAACACCGGTAACCACTCCCGAAGAAGGATTCACCGTAGCCACACCTGTATTGCTGCTGCTCCAGGTTCCACCACTTACAGTATTTGATAATGTAGAAGTACCACCGATACAAATAGTTGAAGTACCCGATGTGGTTCCCGCAGAAGCAGCACCCACTGTAATAGACTTCGTCGCGCTCGCTGTGCCGCAACTTGAAGTAACATAATAGGTAATTGTCGCCGTACCTGCCGATACCCCTGTAACGACTCCAGAAGCATTAACTGTAGCAATTGATGGTGCGCTGCTACTCCAGGTACCACCAGCCGTTGCATCAGCCAACGTGGTGGAAGCACCAATACAAATAGATGAACCACCGGTAATTGCAGCCACTGAACCTGTTGAGCCAACTGTCATTGATGTTGTAGCACTTCCTGTTCCGCAACTTCCTGTAACTGAATAGGTAATAGTTACACTTCCCGAACTTACGCCTGTAACAACCCCCGTAGAGGCATTTACTGACGCAATTGATGGATTGCCCGATGTCCAGCTACCACCCGAAGTAGCATCTGTAAGTGTAGTTGTTGTACCCACACAAACCGACAAAGCACCCGTAATTGCAGCCACCGAGCCAGTTGAGCCAACTGTCATTGATTTTGTAGCACTGCTTGTTCCACAGCTACCTGTAACTGAATAAGTGATCACAACGCTTCCTGAAGTGATGCCTGTAACCACACCTGTTGATGCATTTACTGATGCAATTGCAGTACTGCTTGATGTCCAGGTGCCGCCAGAAGTAGCATCGGTAAGTGTAGTAGTTGTCCCAACGCAAACTGACGAAGCACCGCTGATAGCAGCTACTGAGCTGCCAGATGTTACGGTAATGGTATAAGCCACGCCTGTAGAACCACACGAATTGGTTACCATATATGAAATAGTCGTTGTTCCTGAACTGTTTCCGTTTACCACACCTGTCCCACTAACTGAAGCAACCGATGGATTTAAGCTAGACCACCCCCCCCCGGAAGTGGCATCAGCCAATGTTATTGTACCTCCAGCACATACTGTTGTCGGTCCGGTAATTGCTGCCGGGGCCGCAGGTGTTGTAGCAACCGTAATTGCTTTTGTAGCAATCCCGCCACAGCCACTTGTAATTGTATAAGAAATAGTAGCTGAACCGGCAGTCACGCCTGTAACCACACCCGCACTGCTCACTGTGGCAACGGTTGTATTACTGCTGCTCCAGGTACCACCTGATGTTGAATCCGAAAGAGTTGTTGTTGTACCCACACAAACGCTGGAAGCACCTGTAATAGCACTTACAGAGCCGGTACCCACAGCCAGAGAATGAGCTGTAAATGTGGAACCGCAGCTTGAAGTTACCGAATAAGAAATGGCTACACCACCTGCAGTAACGCCAGTAACCACACCGGTGCTGCTTACAGTAGCAACAGCACTGTTACTGCTGCTCCATGTGCCACCCGAAACACCATCTGTCATAGTAGTAGTTCCACCGACACATACAGAAGAAGCACCAGATATGGTACCCGCTGATGCTCCTGCGGTAACGGTAACCGTAGAAGTCGTCGCTGCCATGCCGCAGGCATTAGTTACAGTATAAGAAATTGTTGTTACGCCCGAAGCTGTCCCCGTCACTACACCCGATGAACTAACATTTGCGACAGCAACAACAGTGCTTGACCAGGTTCCTCCAGAAGTAGCATCAGCCAGCGTTATTGAACTACCGTCACATACCGTGGTTGACCCCGTAATAGCAGAAGGTGTTGCAGGTGCTGTCGTAACTGTAATTGTTTTAGTGGCAGCACTGCTTCCGCAAGCATTAGTTACTGAGTAGGATATTACTACCGATCCAACCGATACACCGAAAATTACAGGGCCACCACCGCTGACTGACGCAATTGCAGAATTGGTACTAATCCATACTCCTCCAGAAGTAGCATCAGCAAGCGTAATTGAGCTTCCGGTACACATAGTTGATGGCCCCGTGATAGCAGCCGGCGTTCCGGGAGGCCCGGAAACCGTCATAGTTGCGGTTGCAGTACCGGAAGAGGTTACATATGAAATGACAACGCTGCCTGCCGATACGCCGGTAACTATCCCGCTGGTAGAACCCACAATTGCTACCGAAGTATTTGAGCTGCTCCATACGCCACCGCTTGTAGCATCAGCCAAAGTAGTTGTTGCACCCACACAAACGGTAGTCGCCCCCGTTATTGGAGCAACAGAAGACGAAGTCACTGTTATGGTCTTGGTTGCAAAAGCAGTGCCGCATGTATTGGAAATGGCATAGCTCACTACCGCACTGCCTGCTGAAACTCCGGTAACGACACCGGTAGATGCATTAATAGTTGCAATCGCACTGCTGGAAATGGACCATGAACCGCCCGAAACCGAAGGAGAAATAGTAATTGAAGAACCAACAGCAACTGTTGATGCCCCGGATAGTGTACCAGCAATTGGCCCTGCACCTACTGTAATTGTTTTAACTGAATTGGTAGTTCCGCACGTATTAGTTACTGAATAAGTAATATCAGCTGTACCAGCCGCCATTCCGAAAACAATTCCGGACGCACTAACACTTGCCACTGCCGCATTACTTGTCGACCACGTACCACCTGCGGTGGCATCTGTCAGGGTAATACTTGACCCCACGCATACGGTCGACGGGCCCCCTATTGCGGCCACACTTGGCGCACCGTTCACTGTGATAAGACTTGTTGCCGTCCCTGAAGAAGTAGTATAGGATATCGTTACAACTCCTAAGCTGATTCCGGTAACTATGCCAGAAGTACCACCCACCGTGGCAACAGTCGCATCTGAAGTACTCCATGTGCCACCAGTGGTAGCATCAGACAAGGTTATACTTGTACCAACACAAACTGAGGTTGGCCCCGTTATGGCTGCCACTGATGCCGGAATCAATTCTGTAATGGTGTCACTATTTTGCTTCCATTGGTCACCTGCATCACTGGATCCATTATTGTTTATTGCATTGATAACGCCATATAATATTATGGTACCTGTTCCTGCGGTAGCGGGAGCTGTCCAAGGAATAGACTCAGTATATGTAGTACCTGCGCCACCGCTACCCGACGCTGGTGTCAACCTCGTGTTGTGCTCCACAACATGAAGAGATCCAATAGTGCTGTTCTGACAACCCGTAGGCAATCCGGTTGTGGCAAGCGTACCCGCCATTACTGCAGATCCGGTGCCGGCACCTGACGCCTTAACTGCAGTTACTTGGAATCCAAATTTCGGCAAAGTGGCTGTAGAAGATGTATTCAGACCCGTAATTATAATATGGTAGGAACGCCCGGCAATGTAATGGGTTACCGCGACACCCGAAGAATCGAGAGTTACCGTCACAGGGGTGGTTGAACTGGCAGAGGTGCCATGGCAACCCGTGCCGCCACAACCCGAACCACCTACGGCACCGGTTGCATTAATTCCTGCGGTTGAGCCAGGACCAGAAGAATACCCGGTCACAAGCATGTAAGCCAAACCGAGGATAAAAGGCAATAGTAAAAATTTCTTTTTCATAGAAATTGTTTTTTAGTT
>CANCOG010000230.1 GCA_947379685.1 Flavipsychrobacter stenotrophus
AAGTTGCACATCATGAGCAGCCGGAAGCGGTTACAGCGAGTGCCGATAGTGCGCCGACCCATGAGGCCGCAGAAATACAATAAAGAATACATTTTTGTTCGATATACATAGAGACGGGTGCCTTAAAAAGGGCACCCGTTTTTATTAAATACGGTTGAAGTCACTATTCCTGTTTGGCAGCTTCATCCTGCTTTTTGTCGCCTATCATTTCCATAAGCTTCAGGCCCATGAGGCCGTTCATAGAACCCTCGGTTCCGTTGCCACCATTAATGATGATATCTGGGATGATCTTTATTTTGTTGACGCCGATCTCTTCAGTGATCTTGAAGCGGGTGAAGTTATCGCCACCCATAGCCTGTACCTGCAACTGGTAGGCTTCTGCGGTTGATTTACCGATGGCTAAGATCTTTTCTGCTTCAGCATTACCTGTTTTGGCAATTTTTTCTGCGTCGGCTGATGCATTGAGCTTTGTTGCTTCTGCCTGGGCTCCGGCTCTCAGCTTTGTAGCTTCCGCTTCGGCATTTGCCCTCATCTTTGTGGCTTCTGCTTCTGCATTCACCTGCAGCTTCAGACTGGTTGCGTCACCTTCGGCTTTCTTTACAACAGAGTCGGCTGTGCGTTGTGCTATTTCTACGCTCTGTTGGGCCTTAACAATTTCACGTTGCATATCGGCAATGGCTGTTTCCTTTTCCATACCCTGCCTGGTTTCCTGGGCCATACGCTGGGTGTCGTAGGTCTTTTCTTCTTCCTGTGCAATCTTACGATCGGTAAGGGTTTTCATCAATGCTTCAGGAGGTACTATGTCACCTATGAGCGTGTCTACGGCGTTTACATTATACTCTTCCAAAACAGTGCGAATGTGGGCCTTGGCGTTGTCCTGCCTTTCCTTTCTGGAAGTAAGGAAGGAGATCACGTCGCTATCCTGTGCAGAGTTACGGAAGTAGTTACCAATTGTTGGTTCCAGTACCTGGGAAACAAGATTGTACATGCTACCGAACCGGGCAATGACTTTAGGTGCTTCGTTAGCGGGAACGTGGATGATTTGGGCAACGTCGAGGTTGAATGGGAAACCATCTTTTGAACGAACTGTGATCGTCGACAGGTTCTTATCGAGGTCGTGTGCTTCGCTGCGTGCGTTGGCCCAGTTTAAGACAAGGTTTGTAGTTGGCACGAGCTCAACTTTTAGGGTGTATTTATTGATTGGATACTTACCGGGTCCCAGTGGTTCCATCCACACCCCGCGATGGCCGCGGCTTACAATGTTCCCATGTTTGAAATTCTCGCCGGTAACGTCTTCGCCATCTTCACCAATATAGCTGATCACGACACCCACGTACCCTATAGGCACTTCAGTCATGTACATTTCTTCGAGTTGAACCGCCCACGTATTGATGTAGTAAGAACCAGCCAGGATGACCTGTGGCTGCAAACCCCTGCAACCGCCGTTTTTAAGGAACGAATCTATATCCTGGAAGTTGTTGTGGCCTTCTACCATGTTGCCCGCTATTTGGCCCTGTTTAAGGGGCTCTCCGTCCATTGTGGTCACAATACCTACCATGCTTTCGCGGATGACGGTCTGATCGACCAGATTCACCTCAAACAGGTATCGGTTGATACGATACGAACCCGCAGTCATAAACCCAGTCTGGCGGCCACGCTGCCCGCCTTTTTCGAGGAAGGAAACGGCATCCTGGAAATTATCGCATTCTATTTTGCGGGCGAGTATGCGGCCGGTGGGTATTTCGTCACCGTCCTTGGCCAGTACCAGGCCTATCATGCCTTCGGGCACAACTGTGAACGGAGAAAGGTACACGGCATACTGCCATGGCCACATGAACCAGTAAAGGCCAGGGGCCAGTGTGCGGGCCTGGAAGCCAGCTTCACCCTTTGTTGCCAGGATGCGGCCATCTGGCATTCGGTTAGCGGAGGAAAGGGTAAATTTTTTAGTGACCAGACCAAGGCTGTTTTCAGGTACGATGATCATACCGAAGAACACACGGAGGATAAACTTGTAGAGTAACAATGCAATAATGGTTACGATAATCCACCCGTAGTGGATCATAAAATCGGAGATACTCATAAAATTGGTGGGATTTTAGAAAGCGAACATGGGATGGAAAATAACCTGCCTCGCCGGCACATCAGCCGTTAGTTGCGACAGCTTTTTCGAAAAGCAAAGTCGGTGAAAATGGAGGCAAATTTTACCCTATAGCCTGTGGCTTTATATTGGGTGAGAAAATGAAAGCGAAGTAATTACAGCTGCCGGAAACAAATAAAAAACGGAGGGCAGAAGTCAGCTATTGGCTAGGCCAGAACGCAAGGTGGGTGCACCATTTTATGGTAGTTAACCATGTTCTCGCTAACATGAAAGCAAATGGAAGTGGCTACAGGTTCTACTATTGAAGAAATGAACTGGAAGATAGATCCGGAGGGTTGTGGTAGTGTGTGTACAGGAATGGTTCCCATAAAAAGGTGTCATTGATTTGACGATGTAAAATTACTACCGGCGGTCACATTTTTATATACCTGCCGTGCTTTTTGCGGACTTTAGCATTCATTTCACATTTGATTTTTTAGGGTTTTTTAGGGTGTGTGGCGGTGAGGAAGGTGGGTGAATCAAGGGTTGGCGTATAGAATCTGGTATCACTGTAAGGCCAGTTCAACACCTTTGGTGTTGGTGTGTTGCAATTGCCTACCACCGGTTTAACGGGTGGCTATTTTTGTTGGAGCCTTTCAGGCTTCCCTATTTTTACCGCATTGTGGAGAGCGGGCATACCGGACACCTTATGGCTTGGGCGCGTTCGGAATCAACCAAACAGTGATTTATGAAAGTTCTTTCATAAATTTGTAAAAGTCCTTTCATAAATGGGAAAACAATGGCGGAAAAAAGCACACAACAAAATTACATTGCGGCGGTAGCCAGTTTCAGGAAGATAAGTGAGAAGCTCTATGTAGAAGGCGACAAGATCTACAAGGATAATAATATTGATTTTAAAGCCAGCTGGTACTCGGTATTTAATTGCCTTGCTGCGGCCAATCACCCTAAGACCGTTGTAGAAATTGCAGAGGAGGTAGGGTTTACCCACATCACTGTTAAGAATGTAGTTCGTGAGCTGGAAACAGATGGTTTTGTGAAGGTGAAGGATCACCCGAGCGACGGAAGATCATTGCACATTTCACTTACGGCCACCGGTAAGAAACTGACGGCAAAATTGGAAAAGATATGGATACCTTTTGGTGAGGTGTTGAAAAAGGCTTTTGATGCAGGACATCCTGATTTTCTCAACATCATTAACCGGGTGGAGAAGGAGCTGATGAGCAAGCCCATCAGCCATGAAATAAAGAAGGAGGAGGACAAGGAACGGGTAACGATACTGGACTACAAGCCTTCATTGAAAAAGATCTTTAATGACCTGGCAGGTAAATGGTTGCTGGGAGTGTTGGGCGGTACTTTGGAAGAGGAGGATAAGTTCACATTACTTAATCCCGACAAGGCATACCTGGAAACAGGAGGTTTTGTTTTCTTCGCAATGAAGGAGAATAGGGCTGTGGGTTGTGTGGCATTGAAGCGATTAAATGAGGATAGTTTTGAGTTTGCAAAACTGTTCATTCACCCAACTGCACGCAACCTGGGCGTAGCTACAAAGCTCGTTGAGCGGTGCATTTCCCGCTGCCGCGAAAATGGAGCAAAGCAACTATGGCTCCAAACAACTATGGCGATGCCTGAGGCACACATGCTGTACTACAAAATGGGCTTCGATGACCGCAAGGGGCCTAGGCATATGTCGGTGTTGAAACGCACGGAAAAAGTAATGGTAATGGATCTGTGATCAACTGTTGAAGGGCGCTCCGTTCTTTAGCCAGAAATGTACTTTGTGCAGGGAACAAGTATCAATGATGTAAGTAGGCGGCATAGACTGTGCAAGCGGTGTGTGCAGCATGCAATGGTATAGTTTAGAGCCATAAATATTGTCACCGCGGAAGCCATTTTTAAGATAGGTTCTTAGCGAAGTTGTATCTTCCAGATCCAGTCCGCCACCTGTAGTGACACCGCTACCATGGCAAGAATAGCAGTTTGACGCGAAAATGGGCCTGATGCTGCCCATGTAGGTGATGTTAGTGCTATCGCATGAGGGTGGAATTACTGGCACCGCCACCATGCCGGGTTTATGGGTACATGCCTGGCCGGCACAAAGGGTAATCAAAAGAACTGTGCACCAGAATTTCGAAATGCTAGTCATGTGCTTATTTGTCGAGCTGCAATATTAGGGTTTCAATGTGACCGGAATGTTATGGAGGGGGGAGTTGAAGGTTATAGTGGTGGCGTTGTAATTTTTGGATGAGCCCTTTAACACAAGGGCCACTCCGCGATGGCTGGCAAACGTTGAAAGACACAAGTAAAAAAATTTTGCGCCAAACGTGTATGGCTTTATGTCGGAAGCAAATGCTTCCGGAATTGTAGGTCGAAGGAAATCCTTCAACCAGGGTTATCTATTTGATAAACCTTAACCAGTTGATTTTGCAATTGCCCGCTCAATCGTTCAACTCCTTCGGAGTTGGTGTTTTCTGTTTGCATACCGCCGGTTTCGCCGGCGGCTATTGTTGTTGAAGCCTTCCAGGCTACCTCAACAGGTCAATGATATAGCCATGAAGGGCTCATGTTCTTGCTCGTTAATACGATGGGCGTTGCCCTTCGCCAGGTGACTATGCCCTTTCCAAATGGATCCCTTTGGGATAGTGCGAAAGGAAATGTACGATACTGTCCTGTTTAAAGTTAATCACGATCTGCTTTTGTATCTCTGCAAGATTTCTGCGGTTGATTGTTTTACAAAGGTCATGTTTTCGTTTACCTCTTCTTCATTTCGGCAATGGGGATTTGGGGGATTTGCGAAGGTGTTTTTGATGGTGCCATCGCTGAGTAGTTCTGAGTAGAAGAAGATCATTCGGGCGCCTACCATGCCACATAGGTGCATGATGTTGGGTGAGTAATATTCACCTGAACTATTGTCAACCATGAGTACAATGTTGCCGTTGTCGTTTAGTATCCGCTTGGCTTTTAGCAGGACGTATGGGTTCCGGGTTAGCGCATTTATTTTATCGTTGATGCCGTATACGGCAAACTGGTCATTCTTTAACGGGATACCGACAATTGCACCGTTTATAGGAATATGGTTTTCAAGTATCGATCTTATTGCTACTTTGACTAGCGGTAAATGGACTGTGCAAAAGATTATTTTGGATGCACCTTCTAGTTCATTCAGTCCGACGTTTCGAACATGGATGGGGAATGGTTTCCCAGTTCTCGTTAGTAATGACAACAGCCGGTTTTGATGATTGGCCCTGGTCAATAGTCGGGGGTTCTTATTTTGGCTGATCGGGTCACTAAACAGTGCGGAAAAATGGGTGGACCATAATGCAATATTGCACCAATACCTGACTGGGAAAAACTGTGCTATCAAGTAGGCTAGAAGTACGCAACCGAATTTGGGATAGGGTTTTGAATCACTACCCAGGTTTATCCTGGTGTATAGTTGCGGGGTTAGCCTGGTTTTAAGGTGTTGAAATAAGTTCATTTAAGCTGGTAGTGCCGGGTATTCATGGAGTACGGAAAGCGCTGACAAAAATACAGTTAACTACTCAATGCGACAAGTTGCTTGTAGTTATAGTGTAGTGAAAGCTTCCATGTAACAGCTCACTTACCGTTTTTCAGGTGTTCGATGGCAGGGTTGATCTTAGATTTTCCACCATTTTTAAGTGCGTTTTTGCCAGGAATTTCAGGAACAACGGGTCGATGATTGCAGGCCCTTTGAAGTCTACTGTTTCCACGATTTGTGTCGTTTTTTCTTTGTTGCATTCAAAATCGAATGTCAGGCGTAAATGCACTCCTTTTCTGATATTGGAGCACATGATGACTTGCTGGTTCGGCACTATTTTTTCAAAAATGACGTTGTAGGAAAACCGGGTTTTAAAGCCCATCAGACTCAGCTGTTCGAAGAGTTGATATTCGTTCGCCGATAGCGGTTCACACTTGTATATCACAGGGTGTATGGAGACAAATTGCTCTATTTCGCTGAAGAAAGGGAACACGTTTTCAACGGGTTGTTCGATCTGGTGTTTGAGGATTTTGACGGCCATGATGATGCAATTATCTATTCCAGAATTCTAAATTTTGTACTTGCTTTCAAAGGCTGCTGCTAAAGGTACCAATCAGGTATTATATTCTCCATCCCAGGGTTCCTGAAAAGAAATGACTGATTCAGGTTGCAGGTCAATGCAATCAAATTCCTCATTTTTCATAAGCCCAAATTCATAACCGTCTAGCATTACGTTGAATAAGAAAACTTCGATGTCACAAAAACTATAGGGCTCCAACTCTGCTAAAAACTCGCGGATCTTTTCTTCGCCTGCGGAATTTGGAAGGTCGCTAGCATATCCATTATAGAAATAACGGGCATCCAGGAAATTGCCCTTTGCGTCAAATAGGTACCTAATGACATATTCTCGCCTGAATTCGGCCCACTTTCCCGAGCCCCTCTCTTCAACTGGCTTTTCATAAACAAAGGTTTGATAAACCCAGAACTGATGACCATTTGCACATTTGCCGATATATTCGGTGTGGTAGTCCTCCATTCTCGCTATTGGTATTTTGTCAGGTAGCATAGAATTATTTTTTTTGTTATCAACTCCAAATATTTTTAATAAAATTCAGCGCATTTTTATGACTGATCTTCGCTGTTATTTCACCGGAAACCCGCTCTGAGAGCCCCTTGATGATTGATGGGTAACAACCTGCGTCGTGGTGTTCAGGGAAGAAGAAGGGCATTCTCGATGGGTCGGGGTGGCTCTTGGTATAGAAGTAGTCGGCACCAAAACAGACTGCATCATCCCCACCCAATTTTATGCCATAATTTAGATGGTCGTATAGGGCATTGGGGTCATCATTGTTGAGAAATGCTCTTAAAAAATTCACGCCAATCAACCCCTTTCTTTTGATCACTTCGAGGGCCAGGGCATCGGGCAGATTGCGGGGGTGGTCCCATACCTTTCTGTAGTTGGAATGGCTTGCTATCAGGGGTATATCCAAGTTGCGCTTTGTTATGTGATCGAGGATGTCATAAGCCAATGGATCGCTGGTGTGTGCGAGGTCCAGTGCTATGCGTCTGCCACTCATATATTCGAGCAAAGCACGCCCGTCATCCTTCAGGCCAACCTGGGTGGTATTGCCGCCGCCAAACCTGTTTTCCAGATGGTGCGTCATGCCTATGTACAATATTCGTCCGGTGGTTTTGATGATCTCTTCCAGCTTCGTTAAACCATTTTCCAGTGGCTCATCTTCCTCACAAAATCCTGAAGCGTTTTCGATTGCAGCGACCATCCCGATTTTGGATGAGGTAGTTACACCATTCAATGCAGTTGCGTCATTAACCAGGGTTAGCTGGTCGGGATATTCCGACAGAAGGTTTTGAAATATGCGGGCCTGACGAATACCGAGGTCGCTGCTGCATTTATCGCTAGCATTATAGATAGCCATTACCTGCAACCTTGCATTACCTTCCTCAAGAGCCGGAATAGAGCAGCCAATATCATCGCGCTTAAACGGGGTTGCTCCTGGTACCCTCACCAGGTAAGAAAGGAGGTCGCAATGGAGGTCGACAATTGGTATGTTCATGAATCGTGTTTTTGCAGGTTTGATACAGCAATTTACTGCT
>CANCOG010000231.1 GCA_947379685.1 Flavipsychrobacter stenotrophus
GCTGCCAGTAATAGCAATGATCTTGCTGCTACCCTTGTAACGAAAACCAAACTCGATCTCGCTGCATACTTCTATGTCTGCCTTTCTCACTTGCTTCATTATTTCAGCCTTTTCCGGTATACCGGGGCTTTTTACTATACAATCTGCTTCCAGCACCCTGCCAGTTGTGTGCCCGCCCTCTTCAAAAGATATGGCGTGTTGTTGCAGGGCTGCCTTAAATATTTCCTTTATAGTGCCTCCATCACTTACAAATACTTCCCATCCCTGCTGTTTTCCGAGCAAAGCGGCCCCTATACCGCTTTCAGCGGCACCCAGGATAACTAACCGTTTTGCGTTCGTACTCATTATTGCAGTTTTAATGTTACTATACTTAATATTGCCAGTATGATTCCCACTATCCAAAACCTGGTAACTATTTTGGCTTCATGGTAACCTAATTTCTGATAGTGGTGGTGTAATGGAGCCATCAGGAATATCCTGCGACCCTCACCATATTTTTTCTTGGTCCTTTTAAAATTCCAAACCTGCAGCATCACCGAAATATTCTCCACCAGGAAGATGCCGCAAATGATCGGAATCAAAAACTCTTTACGTACAATGATGGCCAGAGAAGCAATGATCCCTCCAAGCGCCAAACTTCCAGTGTCGCCCATAAATACCTGGGCGGGGTAGGCGTTGTACCACAAAAACCCAACACAGGCACCAACAAATGCACCTATAAAAATCGATAGCTCACCGAGATTCGGGATATCCATGATATTGAGGTAGCCGGCAAAAATGTAGTTCCCTGAAACATAGGCAAACACACCCAGGCAAACACCAATAATAGCCGATACGCCTGTCGCTAAACCGTCGACGCCGTCGGTTATATTTGCGCCGTTCGATACTGCCACAATAATGAAGATCACGAACAGGATATAAATGAAAGGAGTGGTGTACTCTACATACTTTTCTCCAAATAACTCAGCGATCTTCTCGTAACGAAATTCATGCGACTTTATGAACGGAATTGTCGTTGTAGCTGTTCTTACATTTACATAGGGGTGTACCTTCCCATTTTCATCCTTGCGGCTGAATTTCCCACGTTCCAATTTCTCGGCACTATTATAAACCCCGCCTCTTTCATCCTTCACTTCGCGGCTGATAACGACATTATTATTGTAGTACATCGTCGTACCGATGATGATACCCAATCCTATTTGCCCCATTACCTTGAAACGGCCTGCAAGACCTTCCTTATTCTTCTTGAATACTTTTATATAATCGTCAATGAATCCTACAACGCCCAGCCAAATTGTAGATACGATCATCAGTACTATATACACATTCAGCACCCTGGCAAAAAGTAACGTTGGCAATAGTATTGCGGCAATGATGATCAATCCGCCCATTGTTGGCGTACCCTTCTTTTGCTTTTCACCCTGCAGACCTAAGTCGCGCACGGTTTCCCCTATTTGCTTGCGCTGCAGGAAACCTATCAGGCGCTTACCCATGAGCATGGAAATAACGAGGGAAAGCATTATGGCCATAGCCACCCTGAAGGTGATATAGTTGAATACTCCCGCACCCATAAGGTGCAGCCCAAGATCATCATGCAGGTATTTAAACAAATAGTACAGCATCAGCGCCTTTAGTTATCTAATGATTCAAATGTTTCGGTCAATATTTCTCTATCGTCAAAATGGTGTTTTACACCCTTAATTTCCTGGTAATTTTCGTGCCCCTTACCGGCAATGAGTATGATGTCTCCCGGCTGTGCAAGCGAACATGCAACTTTTATCGCTTCCCTCCTGTCCGTTATCCGAAGGCACCTGCGCTTCTGTAATGTGCTCAGCCCGGCTTCCATATCGTTCAGAATCATTTCAGGATCCTCGCTCCTTGGGTTGTCTGCCGTAAGTATGGCTTTATCGCTATGTTCGCAGGCCACTTCGGCCATTATCGGTCTCTTTGTCTTGTCCCTGTCCCCACCGCAACCAACAACCGTATACAGCCTCTGGCCGTTTGTCCGGAGCTGATTAATAGTAGCCAGGACATTAATCAATGCATCCGGTGTATGAGCATAATCAACAATACCCAGCTTCTTCGTTACCGGCGACAAATATGTTTCAAACCTGCCGGGCGCTCCGTGCAAATCGCTTAAAACAGCGAGGGTCTCCATCTTATCGGCCCCCAGTTGTTTTGCCACTCCATAAACAGCCAGCAGGTTATAAGCATTGAATGTGCCTATCATCCTGAAATGAGCTTCAACTCCGTCAACAAGCATATATAAACCAGTGAGGCTGTTTTCAATCACCTTGCCCTTTATGGTTGCGGGCTCACGCAAACTATACGTTTGCCTTTCGGCCTTCGTATTTTGTAACATCACTACACCCCTCTTATCGTCGGCGTTGGTGAGGGCGAAGGCCTTCGCAGGCAAGTTGTCAAAGAAACTCTTCTTCACCTTAATATACTCGTCGAACGTCTTATGATAATCCAGATGATCGTGCGTAATGTTTGTAAATACCCCTCCCGCAAAATCAATTCCGGCAATACGATGCTGATGAATGGCGTGTGAACTCACTTCCATGAATACATGCGTACAACCAGCCTCAACCATTTTAGACAGCAGTGCCTGAATGGAGATCGCATCGGGTGTGGTATGGGTTGCATGCTCCACCTGTGTATGAATATGATTCTGAACAGTAGAGATCAAGCCACATTTATAACCCATCTTTTCAAAGAGCTGGTATAACAGCGTAGCTGTTGTTGTTTTACCATTAGTGCCTGTTATACCAATGATCCTCAACTTAGAAGACGGATGCCCATAAAAAGAGGCAGCCATCAAGCCCACTACATGTGAAGTGTCCTTCACCAGAACATAGGCAACATTTTCATTCAACTGCTGTGGCAATTGCTCACAAACAATCACAGCCGCTCCATCAACAATGGCCTGATCTATAAATTTGTGTCCGTCGGACATTGTCCCCCTGACTGCAATAAATACCGATCCTTTTGTCACCTTACGGGAATCGATACACAGCCCGGTTATGGCCATGTCGGTGTTACCTCTCGTTTGAAGAGGTGTAACAGATTCCAGTATGTTATTCAGTGTCGGCATTAACTTAATTGTATTATTATATTTTGTCCTTTTGCTATTCTTGTTCCCGGCATTACCGACTGCGACTGCACCTTACCTTTTCCTTGCACCTGCACTTGCATACCGCATGTCTCCAGCATATAAACTGCGTCCTTCAATCCCATTCCCTTCACGTCTGGAACTATGCTTTTGTATATCCTCGCAGGTTGAACATTAATGTGCCTTGTTGAATCTACGATCAGCTGCATCAACCCATCGCGATAGTCTGCGGGTATTGCCACATGCTTGTCAATACCGTTGAGTAAAAACCTGTAGTTATCCGTGGTCGCCATTCTGGCTACTAGCTTCCCGCTACCGCTTCTGGCAAAACTATCTAGCGGAGCGGCCCAGGAGCCGATGTTAGATGAAAATATCTTATCAGCCACCTGCCTGAAAACCGGTGCCGCTATAGACACCCCATAATAAGCTGCTGAATGCTGCTCCGTGCGGATAACCACGCATATTGTGTATTTTGGCGCCTCAGCAGGAAAGTAGCCTACAAATGAACCCTGATAAACACCATCGGAATAAACGATCTTCTTACCGTCAGTAACCTGAGCTGTACCAGTTTTGCCTGCCATTGTATAATAAGGAGACTGAATTCCTTTTGCAGTACCATCGGTAACCACTGCCCGCATACACCTTTGTAACTGTGCTACTGCTGACGAATCACCTACGTGCTCAATAACGGTTGTCGGCTCGATTGTTTTCACCACCTTGCCATATTCCTTTATTGCACTTACCAGGTAGGGCTTCATCATCCGGCCATTATTGGCAATTGCATTATACATCATGCAAGTCTGCATTGGTGAAATAGCAACACCATAACCCGTCGCCATCCATGGAAGGGTGGTAGCCCCCCACTTTTTGAGGTTCTTATTTACTTTTGGCCTTTGCTCACCGGGCAAGTCAATGTTGGTAACGCTATCTATTTTAAGATCAACCAGGTGCTGTATGTATTTACTTTTATTATTCCCATAATACTTGTTGGCCAGCTTTGCCATTGCACAGTTGCTCGACTCTGCAAATGCTTTCCAAATTGGCTCCGGCCCACCACCGTGGGTATCTTTCATAACATCATCACCAAACCTTATTCTCCCTCCTTCAGGGTCCACCTGATCGTCTACTGTTATCAACTTGTCATTAAGCAGGGACAGGAGTGTAACCATCTTAAATGTAGAACCAGGTTCAGTAGGTATCAAGGCGTAATTATAGTCCTCTAAATAGTTATCAGTCTGCCCTTGCTTGCCAAGGTTAACCAGCGCCTTAATTTTTCCGGTCTTTACTTCCATGACAATACAAGTGCCATATTGGCCACCTTTTGTCTGTAGCATATGTAATAGAGCATGCTCAGCCACATCTTGAATATTCATATCCAGGGTAGTGACAATATCTTTTCCGTTTTGAGGCTCCACTTCCGAGCCTTCAACAGGCATCCAGCCTGCTGCCGACTTCTGAGACTCACATGTTCCGTTTTCGCCAGTCAGTTCATCATCATACTCTCCCTCCAGGCCCGAACTCTTCTCACCCCTGTAAATACCAAGCGTTCTGTATGCAAGATTTTTATAAGGCGGGTCGCGCTTTTCTGTACGGTGAGTAATGAATCCGCCCCTGCCCTTACCTCTATTAAATATAGGAAAGGAACGCAACGCTTCATATTGCAGGAAGTTGATTTTAGAGCACAACGGATAATAACGTGTGCGTTTCTCAAAATTCCTGATAAACTCTTCCTTATACTCTGCAGCCGACCTGTCCTTGAATAAATTAGCCAGACACAGAGATAAAGTGTCTATCCTTTTTGTAAATGTGTCGGCGTTCATTACCGAAAAATCAAGACCAACTTCAAACTCCGGAACCGATGAACTTAACAAGATACCGTCCTCTGTATATATATTACCACGTTCTGCTTCCAGAGTGTCGTACCGGTAACGGGTCTTCAGTTCAGTAGCCAGCGCATGTAACTTTGGACCTTCCTTTATTTGTATGTAAGCAGCCTTTATAATAATAGCAGCACCGAACAGGCAAATACCTGTAAACGCCATGTACACCCTAAACCGTATGTCCCGCTTTATATTGGCACTCATAAAAAATCAATTCATTTATTGCTTACTTATCTTGTAGGCTGGCAGCAATGATGGCTTTAGCCCAATCAGTTCTGCACTCTTCATTACTTGTGTTTCGGTTTTCACCTGCATCAGTTTCGATTTTGCATCCATATATTTCCAACGCAACTCCTTGAGTGCCTTATCCTGTTTATTTATCTGTCCCTGAATCTGCATAGCCCTGTGGCTGTTGCTGATATAGAAAACGCATAAAAGAACAAGAAAACCTATGAAGGGTATGTTATTAACTATGGCCTTATAAGACAGCGTTTCAACCAGGGTACGCCAGTCGTTTCTTACCCGCTGAGAAGGGGTAATCATTTCCTGGGGGACATTGGCTTCTTCGTTGGTCATATTTTTTCTGCTATTCTTAATCGTGCACTTCTTGCACGTGGGTTTAACTTTATTTCTGCTTCTGTAGGCTCTATGGGTTTGGCATTTACCTGTCTCATCAATGGGTTTGCCTCTTCCTCGTCACTCCAGACACCTCGTTTTATAAATTGCTTCACAATCCTGTCTTCCAGCGAATGGAAGGAAATAACACTTAGTCTCCCTCCTTCCTTCAAACTTTGAGCCGCCTGCTGTAAAAAATCTTTCAGCGCTCCCAACTCGTCGTTCACCTCTATCCTCAGCGCCTGAAAAACCTGTGCGAGGTAGCGATTCGGGTTACCCCTTATTACCGGCGACAACATTGCCTTTAGGGCCGCTATCGTATTTATCTGCATCCCCTTCCGGTTATCAACTATATGCTTCGCCAGTTGCTTTGAATTACGCACCTCACCATATAACTCGAACAGTTTATGCAACTGTGGTTCAGTATAGGTTCTAATGATATGCGCCGCAGTCAATTCTGACCTTTTGTCCATCCTCATGTCCAGCGGACCATCGAAACGAAGGGAGAACCCTCTTTCCGCTGTATCGAACTGAAAAGAACTCACACCCAGATCTGCAAGAATCCCATCCACTTCACCGTGTCCGTACAACCGTAAAAAACGGCGCATGTACCTGAAGTTTTCGGTCACTGGCATCAAACGGTCGTCATCTGGCTTGTTGGTCCATGCATCCTCATCCTGGTCGAATGCCACCAATTTTCCGTTGGCACCCAATTTCGAAAGTATCTCACGGCTATGCCCGCCACCACCAAACGTAACGTCCACATAAACACCATCTTCCTTTATGGCGAGACCTGCTGTTGCCTCATGTAAAAGAACAGTAGTATGATAGAACCCTTCTGCTTTACTCATTTATTGGGTCTTTAAAAGGGTCACCATAATTTTTAAATACGGTCAATGCTATTTCATTATAGTTTTCGCTGCTCCTGTCCTCATTTACATGCTTTTCGTAAGTATCTTTATCCCATACTTCGAAGTATTTACCTTGTCCGGCTACAACTACCTCTTTTTTGAGGCTTGCATGTTCAATGAGTTTCTTCGGTAACAATATTCTGTCAGAACCATCAATCTCCACTTCTATGGCGCTATTGGCAATCCTTTTGAATTTCCTCACCTGCGGATCCATATCCGGCATGTTATCAATTCTGTCAGCAATGGGGTTCCATGTTTCCTGCATGTATACCGATATGCAGCTGTCTAAACCAACGTTCACTGAAAACAACCCGTCAAAATTCTCAGGAAGTATTTTCCGTATGGCAGATGGCAGTACAATACGCCCCTTAGCGTCTAGTACCACATCATATGTCCCACGGAATTTTTTCATGAACAAGCTGGTTTTTTATCAAAATTCGCAATTTTTGAGCCACTTTCACCCACTTTCACCCACATTGCTACACAAAGGAAAGATTTTTTTTCGTCATTCTTACGCTTTTTCTTGGCCCAATCTCAATTATTTTATATAAGTTTTCCACACCAAAAAGTTAATAACAGGTGCAAACCTGTGGATAAACCCTCTTTTATGTGGATAACGTAAAAAATATTTTCGCATCACGAGCGATACATCTAAACTATAAAATAATTTACATTCATAAAGGCAACTTTTTAAGCTATTTAAACAAATCAATTACTACACTTATGTATTCTATCCTCTAAAAAAACTTATCCACATTCGAAACTCCATTTGTGTATATCGCATGGTGCGATCAAAAACATTCAAGATTTCACAATAAGACTGCGGGAGACTGCGAAAATGGCAACTACAGCCAGCAACTACAAACGTTTCATCACCTTACTTTAACACACTTTTCCCATATCTCTAATGGAAAAACCATTTTTTTCAATATCTTTGCCACCCTATATGCATGTACGGATTAAAAATTTATTGTATTTGTTTTTGATGACGCTCGCGCTCTCCTCTTGCGGGAATTTTGAGAAGATCAGAAAAAGCAGTGACGTTAATTACAAACTCACCAAGGCTAACGAATACTTTGACAAGAAGGATTACGCGCATGCTAATGAGTTATACAAGGATCTGTTGCCTATTATGAAGAGCACCCGCAATTTTGAGGCGCTTTTTTACAAATACTCCTA
>CANCOG010000232.1 GCA_947379685.1 Flavipsychrobacter stenotrophus
AAAACATCATAATGTTTATTTTCGAAAAATGAAACTTGTGCTTTTTCAAATTGGTAAATGATTGATTTTTAGCTACTTAATTTGGCCGGCTTATTTTAATGGGAAATTAAGCGAAAGATAATATAGGTTATTAGGTTTTTTTAGTAAAATAGGGCCTCGTGATTTCTTTTTTTGATTTTGGCAATTATCGTTTACAAAACTTTTAACTAAAAAGCGGCGGTTCCCAAGCGTGTTTGTTGTAGGTAAAAGTTAATCTGATCGACTGTCAAACAGCCACTCGAACTTTGGGTTGCATTTAATTGTAATTTTGCCTTCTTTCCAAAATTATTCATGAGCAAGTCCGTAGCGTTTCATACCCTTGGGTGTAAATTGAATTTCTCCGAAACATCTTCACTGAGCCGAAGCCTCGAAACAGAGGGCTTTTTAAAGACCGGTTTTGATGATTTGGCCGATGTGTATGTGATTAACACCTGCTCAGTTACGGAGAATGCCGATAAAGAGTGCCGTTACATTGTTAGGGGCATACAGCGCAGGGCACCCGAAGCGATGGTAGTGATCACGGGCTGCTACGCCCAGCTCAAACCACAGGAAATTGCCCGGATAGAGGGCGTGGACCTGGTATTGGGTGCTGCGGAAAAATTTAACCTTGCACATCACCTCAAGGAACTTACTAAAGGGCCAGCTGATGGCGGTGGGGCGAAAATATGTTCTTGCGATATTGAAGACGTAGCCGGGTTCAATAGCTCTTATTCTCAAAGCGATCGTACCCGCGCATTTCTCAAAGTGCAGGATGGCTGCGACTATAATTGCAGTTTCTGTACAATTCCCTTGGCGCGCGGGCATAGCAGAAGTGACACAATTGAAGGTGTACTGAATAATATGCGCGAACTGGCTGCTGGTGGAACCAGGGAAATAGTACTTACCGGCATTAATCTCGGCGACTTTGGTAAGGGCTACGAAGGCGGAAAGGTAAAGGAGACAACGTTTTTCGATCTTATTCAGGCGATGGATCAGGAAGAAGGGATAGACAGGATAAGGATTTCCAGTATCGAGCCCAACCTCCTCAATAATGATATTATTAATTTTGTGTCTGGTTCCAGGAAATTTGTGCCACATTTTCATATACCGTTACAAAGTGGCAGCGATAATATACTTGGTCTTATGCGCCGAAGGTACCGTACCGACTTGTATGAGGAACGTATTGCAGCCATTAAGGAGGTAATGCCACATTGTTGCATCGGAGTCGACGTTATCGTAGGTTTCCCCGGGGAAACAGATGTCTATTTCAAAGAAACGTTTGATTTCCTGCACAAACTCGATATCTCTTACCTACATGTATTTACCTATTCCGAAAGGGACAATACTTTGGCTGCGGAAATGAAACCAGTCGTGCCTGTACATGTGCGTAACGAACGGAATAAGATACTTAGGAATCTCTCCTACCAGAAGAACAGTTATTTCACCGAACAGAATCGTGGTGTTACCAGGAAGGTGCTCTTTGAAATCGCCGGTAAAAATGGCATGATGGATGGGTACAGCGACAATTATATAAAGGTGCAAACACCTTATAGGGCAGAGTGGGTAAATAACATTGTAGACTGGACGCTGTAATGCTATTTATCACTGTTCATTAGTTGGCTAACAATACCCGCGATGTTGCCGAATACCGGAAATTTTACTAAAATTGCAGGCTTGTTTAATACGGGGAAGCAAAACTGGTACAATTTTTGTTGGTAGTTTTCTTTCTTTGAAAAGCACCAAACCACATGAACGAACTTAAAGAGAAACTATATATACTTTGCCACGATTATATTGGTAACAGGGTGGCCACCATTAAGCAAAACGTTGCTGAAGCCCAGGAGGCAGCCAACGACGATTCAAAAAGCAGCGCTGGTGATAAATTTGAAGTGGGTCGTGAAATGATGCAGCAGGAAGTCGAACTTAATCTTGCCCGTTTGGGTGAGATGGTAAAGCTCAAACAGGCTCTCGAAAACATCAGCCCCACCCAAAAGGGGACAACCGTCTTGCCAGGCGCACTGGTATTTACCTCGAATGGCATTTACTATGTTGCGATTGGGGCGGGCAAACTGTTGCTCGATGGCATTACCTATTACACCATTTCACCGGAGGCTCCAATTGCCGGTCAAATGATGGGTAAAAATGTGGGTGATGATTTCATGCTGAACGGTAAGAAGATAGTGATAGAGAAGATCATGTAGGTGTTGCTGAGTCTAGACAGCGTTGCAGTTGGCAACAGTATTTAGATTTCAAGCCTATCGAAAGGCATGCACTTGAATTGCTGATATACATAAAGTATTGCAGGTGTGTTGATTCATGAACTTGCCAGGATTCAAAAAAAGGGATCAACCTCCCGGCTATTTCGCATCCAATATCATTGGCGAATTGCCCTTCCCCATAATAATGATCTTGGAATTGGTTGACTGGGCCAATTCCTTCATCGTTTTTATTTGCTCGTACTGCAATTGCTTGTCAGTTAGGCTTTCGCTTATGATTTTCTGGTAGTCCGCAATGCCCTGCGCTTCTACTCGCTTACGGTCAGCTTCCTGGCGTTCTTTCTGCAATACGAACTGCATTTTCTGCGCTTCCTGCTCTGCATTTATTTTGGCTTCAATGGCATTTTTTACCGATGTCGGTAAAGTTATGTTGCGCACCAAAAGGTTCTCCAGTAGCAAGCCACGCTTCCTGAATTCATCCTCTATCGACTTGTATATCCTCACCTGGAATTCATCGCGGCGGGATGAGTACAATGACACTGCGTCATAGTAAACAGCATTATCCCTTATCTTGGTTCGGGCAATTGGCCTTACGATTTTATCTTTGTAATCCAAACCGGTTTCCCGTAGTAAGCGGGGAGCATCGGCAGGTACAAGTCTGTAAAGCACAGTGAGATCAATAGTAACTTCCAGACCGTCGGCACTAAGCACCCTAATGGCGTCATCACCAACCTTGTCTCCCTCGTTATGAACACCGCTCATCGTATAATTCTGTGTGCGGGTATCTACCTGAGTTACATCCATCAATGGATTAATAAAATGCAGCCCACTGTACAAAATATCAGATTGTACCTGTCCGAACAGCTTCTTGATACCAATGCTGCCTGCGTCAATCTGAACTACCGATGCGGTGAGCACACCAATAACAATCAGCGCAAGGGCAACCCCCTTCAACGGTTTTTCCAGAAATAGTAACTTGTAATTGACTTTGGAAAGTATGAGGCTGGCAATAAAAACAATAACACCGAGAATGATGAAGCCCATAAAATGGAGGTTGAAAATTAATTCACCACAAAATTATGTCTAAACCAAATCATTAACTACAAAATCTTAAAATAATCTGTCATGGAACCTGATTGTGAAATCCATCTGACCATCTAAATTTACAATTCTCCTTAAAGAAATTGAAATTAACCAATCTAAATCCGCCAGTGAAACAACAACTCTTTCAACCTACCATTTACCATTTACTATTAGTAATGGTAATTATAATCGTATTTCTCTTCGTCCGACTCACCCCAATGCCACGAAAAAGGCATACACATAAGCGAGATATTGAAACATGATTTCCCGGTGACGGTACTTTTCATTTCATCATTACCCTGAATAGTGCCCGAAGAAATATACTCGAACGACTGGTCGGTAGTGTTTATAATGGTCATTGTCCCCGTATAGTAGGTACACCTTACTTTCCAGGCAATGCCGGCAAAATAGCCCATCTCTACCATCAGGAATTTACGGGCGGTAAACTGCAGATCGGGGCTAACCACTTTTGAGATCGACATGGTTGGAGCGATACCGATGCCAAAAGTAAACATGAATTTATCCTTCTTATTTCGGTTTACATCTCCGCCTGATTTGAATGCCAGCGCAAATGGAATACTTGCTTGCTCACTGAAGCTATGTTCAGTAATATAAGTTGTCGGAGTGTACTTTATATCACCAACTTCGTAATTAAAAAGGCTTACTGTGCAGTTGACATCAAGCGCGAACATGCCATTTTTACCGCTTTTAACAAGCGGGTAAAAGCTGCCGCCTGTGCAACTCCACGACTGCGTGCTTTTCCTGGTAAGGTGAATTGTTGTGTCGTACATGGGCGGAGGGTTTGGGTCATTGCGGGTACCAGGGTCATAGGGATTTGGTGGAAGCGTATAAAAGTGCTGAAGAATATCCACTTTCATACTGCTAAGCCCATAGCCAATATAATACCGCTGCAACCCAATTTTGCCTTTCTTGCTGTAACTGGAATAAGGCCTGTAATGGGCATAGTGGAATTGCCCGTAGCTGGTATTTGAAATGAAGTAGAAGCAAATGCATAATGCAAATGCCCTCAGGTATATGCTCATAATTGTTATTTGGGGCTGAAAGTAATAAAAAATTCCAGGAATGCGTGTTATTACAGTGTGTTTGACCATTAATTTAACCGTAGAAACTTACGTTGCCCATTAAAGACTAACAGCCCCCGAATTATTTATTGATCATTGCTTTCACTACAATTACTTCCCGCTCATTTTTAGCACTAATGAAATAGATGCCTGCAGTGGCATCAAGAATCAGAGGGTATTCACGATTGGTTGGTATTCGTATTGATTTTATCTGTCTTCCCAAAATGTCCGTTACCGAAAGTTCAACAATTTCCTGGTAAGGGCTATTGCATTTTGCCGTAAATGATCCAGAACTCGGGTTTGGAAAAATTGTTAAGCTCTCCTTGGAAGTACCGGTAGTATTAATGCCCGCTGTGGAGCAAGGCCATCCACTGGAACGGACAACTATTGGAAATGTAACAGTGTCGGAACCGCATGAGTTTGTAACAATATATAAAATAGTATCCAGTCCGCTGGCTATTCCTGTCACATTACCTAAAGTATCTACTGTTGCAATGCTGTTATGGCTGCTTACCCATGTGCCGATATGAATTGTGTCATGCAACGAAACTACATCTCCAGCGCAAACACTATCAGTTCCGGTAATCGCCCCTGCATTTGGTGGAATACAAACACCCACTTTCCTTATTGCATGATTAAAGCAGTCTGTAATATAAAGATAACCGCTATTTACTGAGACTCCTGTTGGGCGATTTAGCTGTGCTGCTGTTGCCAGTCCTCCATCTCCACTATACCCCTGGGTGCCGACTCCAGCTACAGTGTTGATAATTCCCGACGAACTTACAACTCTAATCCGTTGATTTGAATAATCGGCGATATAGATATTTCCAATTGCGTCCGCAGCCACTCCTGTAGGGTGGTTGAGTTCTGAAGCGGTTGCCGGTATGCCGTCGCTATTGAAACCTGCGGTGCCATTACCGGCAAATGTGTTTATAATTCCGGTGGGTGAAATTACACGGATTCTGGCATTTGACTCGTCTACAACGTACAAATTGCCCGTCGCATCAAGTGCTAACGCCTGCGGGTATCCAAATTTTGCGGCAGTTGCTGGCCCTCCATCACCACTAAATCCACTGGTGCCAGTGCCGGCATATGTTGTGATTACTCCTGATGTATTAATTTTTCTGACTCTGAAGTTGCCGTAGTCTGTAATGTAAATATTCCCTGTGCCGTCTAGAATTACCCCGAGCGGGCAGTTTAATTTTGCCGCGGTAGCAGGGCCTCCATCGCCAGAATATCCAGCAGTTCCTGTACCTGCAATCGTTGTGATGATACCCGACGGACTTACTTTTCGCACACATTGTTCAAAATAGCCAGCAATATAAATATTACCACTTGCGTCCTCTGTAATTCCATACGGTCTGTTAATTTGAGCAGCAGTGGCGGCCGCGCCATCTCCTGAGTGACCGGCAGAACCAGTACCTGCGAATGTAATGATGATTCCGGCCGATGATATTTTGCGGATCCTGTTGTTTATTTCATCGGTAATATAAATATTGCCGATGCCGTCAGCTAATATCCCGGTTGGGTCGTTTAGCAGTGCAGCTGTGGCAGCACCACCATCTCCTCCAAATCCGGCAGATCCGTTCCCAGTAATAGTGGTGATAGTTTGGGCAATCAAAAATTGGCCGCAAAAGGTAGTTAAGCAAAAAATGGCCGAGCAGTAAAGAGCAAGGCCTCGGAAGCAGGTAGTTTTTTTCATAAGGAGCAATTTTTTCATTTTATGCATCTCAAAGCTATTTGATTTTTTGTTTTCTGCCAAACTCAATAAATACTACCCATGACGATGAAAGAATGTAATTTCCTACGCCCTCGCCACTATAAACAAATAATCCCCTAATTCATTTTCATATTCCTTCATAATCTGGTTGATCTTTCCGGTTTCAATGTCTTTTGCCAACGCTGCAACGCCAGTGATTACCTCTATTTCATCGGCATGAAGACTAAATGCAGAAGCATTGTTTCGTATTTCCGGTACCAGTTATCTTTCTGGTTGAAACTTACTGGAATACAAAAAGTGATCCTCTAGATCGGGTCTCACAAAGTAGGGTCCAAAACTGACAGACTGGAAGCCGCAATCCATCAACGTGCTTTCCCAAACATCCATGCCAGATGCCAGGCCGGCACAAGTCTCCATCATAATTGGGAAGTAATGGCAGAGCCAGTAACCGCGCATTTGTTCGCCTGTAAATCCGAAGATGACAAGTGGTGCTCCAGGCTTTAAAACCCTCCTTACTTCTTTAAGCCCGGCCGCCATATCCTGCCAGTGGTGTATGGTGAGCACGGCAATGGCTCCATCAAAAAAAGCGTCTGCTATATGTATGCTGCTCGAGTCAGCCTGAATGAATTCTGCATCGGGGCAATTTTCCCTTGCCCGTTCCAGCATAGTTGCAGAAGGGTCAACACCATATAATGTCAGTCCCTTGGCTGAAAGTGCGGTCAGGTAATTGCCTGTACCACAGCCAATATCCAGATATATCCCGGAATTGTCAGCATTGAGTAAAGAATACAGTTTTTCTGTTAAAAACGGGTCAGCTTTCCTGGTTACGTTATATGTGGCACCAATCTTGTCGTAAATAATCATAGGTCAGGCCTGTTTAAGTAGTTAAGCGTTCTTTGAATGAGAAAACAAAGCTAAGAACAATCCTTTTGTTGTGGATTTGCGTATTTAGGCAGTACGCTTTTGTACGATGAAGTACGAAAATGTCCATTCCGCTTCGTTCCTAATTCGCTATTATTGGTAACCGTTAATGCCGAAAATCGACCGTTAACGAAATTTTTCGACCGTTAGTGAAGTTATTTTGGAAAAATATGTTTGTTGAGTGAAATTTACATTCGAATAACAAATGTGAATAGAAGATAAAATATTATGGACGTAATGCCGTTTAAGATAACGGGGAATTTATAAACCATTAAATTCAAATGTATGAGAAAGCAACATCCGCAGGCACCGAGGCCCATGCAATACGAAGACAACACGTGGATCAGCTCCCTTTCAAAGCCCCCACGGTTTAAAGACCCGGATATTACATTTAGCAGGAAACTAATAACTGATTTGGCTCATTCCATATACGAAACCAATGTTACGGAATCATGTTACATCTGGAATTTTGGCTACAATAGTGGAAATATTCGGGCGGTCAGTACATAAGGAACGATGATAAAATAAAGTACACCAACTGTCTTGTTCTTTTCCATTTCTGCTTCGTTGAAAAAGTCTTTAAATAGTTCACTATTCGCAGATTTTTCGCCTCGCATAAAAGAAAAATAACTTCGCCATTTGGTGTACTTTATTTTAT
>CANCOG010000233.1 GCA_947379685.1 Flavipsychrobacter stenotrophus
TTTATTGGAAGAAAGACGACTACTTATCACAAAATTAAATTGAACAATAGTTCAACTGATAGTGTGCTGAACAATCCAATGTGGAAAGATGACATTATTAAGGCAGATTCGGCCAAACATCTTTCCGACGAATGGTGGGCGAAAAACCGGCCTGACTCACTTTCGAAAAATGAGAAGGCGATCAATAAAATGGTGGACACCATTAATAATATGCCCATTACTACGCTGTATAAGAACACAATTACATTTCTTGCAAGTGGTGTAAAAGATTTTGGTTGGCTTGAACTTGGACCCTATTACTACGTGTACAGTAATAACCCGGTGGAAGGCAATCGTTTCCGGCTTTCGCTGGGTACAGCACGCAAATTGCAGGATGCCCATTTTACAGGGTACCTGGCTTATGGCGATCATGATAACAGGTTTAAATATGGATTTACCGGCTTGTGGATTTTAAACCGTAATCCGAGAATGACCGTGTATGGCTATTATTCTCATGACATCAATCAGAATACAAAATACTACGATTCAAAAGGGAATGACAATATCTTCAGTGCGCTGTTCAGAAAGGCGGGTGTGCCCTGGAAGATGGCGTTTGCCGATGAGCAGCGGTTCCAGTTTTTTAAAGAATTTCATGGTGGGTTTAGTACGAAGTTGAATATGCAACACCGCGATTTTACACCGTTCGCTCCGCTACCCTCTATTAGGATTTTCAAAGATATCAATGGCAATCCATCTGAAAAGGTTACCAGTAGTGAGGTAGGTATGGATTTTAGATTTGCACCAAAGGAGAAATATCTTGAAGGTCAATATAAGCGATCGAGACTGGCTAATAAATGGCCTGTGTTTAATCTTGAAGTAACAGCTGGCCTGAAAGGCGTGCTAAATAGCAGTTATCAATACCAAAAAGTAAGAGCATCCATAACCGAGAGTATCAACATACCTCCGTTCGGTCATTTGTATTATAATTTGTTTGCCGGTAAGTATTTTGGCACTATTCCTTATGCTTTACTGGAAATTCACCCCGGAAATGAATACTATTATTACAACAAGTATGCGTTTCAGATGATGAATAATTACGAGTTTATCAGCGATCAATACTATGGGTTTAATGTAGAGCACAACATTGGAGGCGGCATATTTAACAGGATACCTGTAATGAAGCACCTTAAATTCAGGCAGTTCTGGACAGCAAAAGGCGTTTGGGGCTCCCTCAATAAGGGCAACCAGACGCTCAATCTGGACAAAAGCAACCACGAATTCCGGACACTTAAAGGCGATCCCTATTTTGAGTTAGGAACAGGAGTTTCTAATATTTTTCATGTTTTTCGAATCGATTTTGTGTGGCGTGTAACTCCTCAGCCGCTACCCGATGAAGCCAAATCGAAATACTTTGGTATTTTCGGTAGTGCTCAGTTTGAATTTTAAGAGTCACTTTTTTCATTGGCTCCTTATTGGCTCATTTAAACTATCTCGGCTTTCATATTGTCACGGGCGTTAATTTCAAGTCTGTCGTAAAATTGAGGAGTCTTGAATATTCGATCCATATCCAGGAAATGTTGTAAAACCTTTTTTCTTCCAGGTTTATATAGGAAATCGGGGTAGATGGTATACTCCTGCCTTATTTGTTTTGTGTACTGTATATATGCTTCACACCCGGCACCAAGTATCGAAAGATCAGCATCAAGGAAGTAATTTGTATCCATGTCAGTTGACGGTTCGTGGCTCTTTGTTGCCAGAATTTGGGAAATGCAACGGTTAATCAACGCCTCAGGTACAGAAAGCAGCTGCAAGTCTTTCTTTGCAAATTCGGCACTTGCAGCTTCATTGTTTTTTTGCAAAGGGTTGTAAATAACATCATGATAAAACAATGTAAACAGGATGCAGTCCCAATTATTTAAATCCGCCCGCACGGTAGATAGCTCGCCTAACAGGTGATTTAGGTGAGTTAGTGAGTGATAGTGCCTTGCAGGGCTTGAGTAATTGTTTTCGATTTCTTTCCATAAATCGTCGGCTAATGCAAGATCGCTGGAATAGTTTTGACAAAGCGAAATGTATAATTTTTTGAGTTTAGTCATTGTTTTTTTCAAAAGGTTGCTCCAGAGTAAAATTAAGAAATGGTGATTTCAATAAAATCAGTGCTATATTCTTTATTTTTACCTCAAATAGTTGAAAAGATGAGTTTTATTAAGGATTTCAAAGCCTTTGCAATGAAGGGCTCTGTTATAGATCTGGCAGTTGGTGTAATTATTGGTGGCGCATTTGGGAAAATTGTGACTGCGATGGTAGACGATGTGTTGATGCCTTTAGTTGGTATTTTCAACGGTACAGGTCAGTTATTCGCAGATAAGTTTGTAGAGTTACCTATAGCAGCAACCGGAAATAAATATAGATCACTTGAAGAGGCCAAGAAGGCTGGTGTAAATGTATTTGCCTATGGGCACTTCATACAGACGGTTGTTGACTTTTTCATTATCGCTTTTTTTGTGTTCATGGTCATTCGGGTAATGAGTAAGCTGAAAAGAAAAGAAGAAGAAAAAAATGCAGCGGCTCCTGAGCCATTTGGGCCGTCTTCTACCGATAAATTACTGACAGAGATCAGAGATCTACTTAAGCAAAAGTAACAGTGTTTTGCTATTAATTGAGCCTGAAATCGGTAGCTTGTAAAAACAAGATTCGGAAAGTCTGTGCACTGTATTATTTTTGTGTTTTCTATGAGCATGGTGAAAGCCTGCTGTGGTGGGTAAAATGAGTTAAATTTTGAAAGCGGGTGCATACAAGGAAAATTTACAGGCAATTACAAGCATTAAAGACACAGCAAAAAAGTGGTTTTGCCGTTTTGGCTGATCCCGATAAGATTGCAACCGAAGATGTGCCCTACCTGGCCCGGCTTTGTAACGATGCCGGGGTCGATTACCTGTTCATAGGAGGTAGTTTATTGATGGCGCATCATATGGAGGCCTGTATTTCGGCGTTTAAGGCAGAAAGCGACATACCTGTGGTTTTATTCCCAGGCAGTCCGGCGCAGGTTTCTCCTCTGGCCGATGGATTATTGTACCTCTCCCTTATTTCCGGTCGTAATGCCGACCTGCTGATAGGACAGCATGTTGTGTCTGCCCCAATAGTTAAGGCCAGTGGGTTGGAAGTAATATCGACAGGGTATATACTCATAGACGGTGGCGTTCAAACTGCTGTCTCGTACATGAGCAACTCTATGCCTATTCCTGCAGATAAACCAGAAATAGCAATTTGTACCGCGTGGGCTGGAGAGATGCAGGGTAACCATGTAATATATATGGATGCGGGAAGTGGTGCCAAACAACCCATCAGCACGGAAATGATTAGTCGCGTTAGCTCCAGTATTGACATTCCACTATTTATAGGTGGCGGCATCAGCACGCCACAAAAGGTCTATGAAAATTGCATGGCGGGTGCCAATATTATTGTAGTTGGTAATGCCATTGAGCGCGATCCGCTGCTGATAAAAGATCTTGCCCAGGCTACAAGGGCATCTGGCCAGCGTTAATTTGATATGCTTTTATTTCATATTTAATTCAGGCTTTCTTTTGCTACTGGTTCTTTTTGTTATTTAATAAAAAGAGCAGGAAGAATACCCCTAGGAACACTGCAAAGGAGATTAAAATAAAAGCAAGATATATTTTGCCTGACTGTGCACTGAAAAAGGGGATATGCCTGGTGCTCGTTGCCCGCCAGGTAAACAACACACTTATAGAAACTGCGAAAGAAAAGCAGTTGGCAAATGTGGTTCTTGTAAAAAAAGATTTGTAATTCCGCATAGCTGTTGGCCTGATACAGTGAAGAATATTCAATTTGCCTTTTATCGGTTTTGAAAAAAGGTAATTACGGGAGTAATTACCTTTTTTCAATTATTATAACCTATAATGGTCTTATTTGTTCATTGTGGCGAGGAACTCTTCATTGCTCCTTGTGCCCTTCATTTGTTTCAGCAGGAAGTTCATTGCTTCGTCCACGTTCATGTCTGCAATATGGTTGCGCAGCAGCCACATCTTGTTCTGTACGTCTTTTTCAAGTAACAGGTCGTCGCGCCTTGTTGACGATGAAGTAATATCAATAGCCGGGAAGATACGTTTGTTGGCCAGTTTCCTATCCAGTTGCAGCTCCATGTTACCTGTACCCTTGAACTCTTCAAATATCACCTCGTCCATTTTAGAACCGGTGTCAATCAGTGCCGTAGCCAGAATAGTGAGTGAACCACCGTTTTCTATTTTACGGGCAGCACCAAAGAATTGTTTAGGTTTCTGCATTGCATTTGCTTCCACACCACCACTTAAAACCTTGCCACTTGCGGGTGCAACTGTGTTATGTGCACGTGCAAGGCGCGTAATGGAGTCGAGCAGGATAACCACATCATGGCCTACTTCAACCAGACGCTTAGCTTTTTGCAGTGCTATCGTTGACACTTTTACGTGCTTGTCAGCAGGTTCATCGAAAGTAGAAGCAATTACTTCCGCCCTTACGCTGCGCTGCATGTCTGTAACTTCTTCAGGACGCTCGTCAACTAAAACGATCATCAGGTATACTTCAGGGTGGTTGGCTGCAATTGCATTGGCCACCTCTTTCAGTAACATGGTTTTACCGGTTTTAGGCTGAGATACGATCAGTCCACGTTGTCCCTTACCAATTGGTGTGAACAGGTCCATGATACGTGTGCTATAGTTGCTGCCTGTAGTTGTCAGGTTCAGTTTTTCAAAAGGGAAAAGCGGTGTCAGGTAATCGAATGGTACACGGTCACGAATCTCATCGGGAAGGCGGCCATTAATGCTCTCTACCTTTAAAAGTGCAAAATATTTTTCACCTTCCTTGGGTGGGCGAACATTGCCCTTAACGGTATCTCCGGTTTTTAATCCGAAAAGTTTTATTTGTGATGGGGAAACATAAATATCATCGGGTGAGCTGAGGTAATTATAGTCGCTGCTACGCAAGAAACCATAACCATCAGGCATCATTTCCAGAACACCTTCGCTAGCTACTACACCATCAAAATCAAGGTTGAAATTTGATTGCTGTGGTTCGCGGCGCTGGCGGTTAAGCTGTTGTTGTGGTTGTGCCGGCCGTTCAGTTTCTGCAGCTTGTGGCGGCTGAACTTCTGAAGTCTCCGCGACTGGCATTATTATCCCTTCGTTCTCTACTTGTTGAGCCTGTAGTGCCTGGGCGGGTTCAGTTGCTGTTGGTTGTACTGGTGCAGCAGCAGGTGGCGTTTCGATTGGTTGAGCGACAGGTTCTGTTTTCTCTGTTCTGTCCTGCCTGAAAAGCCTGTCTGTTCTTTCGGGCCTATCTGGTCTTTCTGTCCTGTCGTTTCTTTCCATCCTTTCAGGCCTCTGGAAACGCTCATTCCTATCGTTGCGTTCTACCCTTTCAGGCCTGTGCTGCCTTTCAATTCTTTCGTGTCTGTGACGTTCTGTTTTTTCAGGTACCGGAGGGGCTACTGGTGCTGTAGCTACGGGTGAAACAACAATAGGTTCTGGTTCTGGGTTTGGTGCAGGTTCTGGAATCGGGTCAGCTGTAATTGCCGCCGGTGATTCTGAAACTGGAGTTTCTTTTACATCCTTGGGTTTACGTCCGCGTTTTTTCTTATCGTCTGCTTTGTCACCTGTATTGTCGCTGGGGGCTTCAATTGGTTGTTCGGAAATGGCATTATTTTTTATCGGAGGTACCGGGGCTGGATCAGCTTTTGCAATGGTTTGAGGAGCAATAGGTACCAGTGGTACAGTTTCTTCCTTGGGTTTTCTCCCGCGCTTCTTCTTGGCATCAGCATCAACTGGTTTTTCAATAATAGCCTGTTGGTCCAATATCCTATAAATAAGCGATTGTTTATCCAGGGGGCGGGTATTTTCTAACTTTAGGTTGTCGGCTACGTCAAACAGCTCAGGCATGAGCATGTCATTTAATTGCAAGATGTCGTAAGGCATGCCTTGTTTTTTTCGGATTGAAATATTTTAAATAATAATAATGACACAATGGATAATCTTACCAATAAATTTTATCTGAACCGGTTATCAAAAAAGGGAATTCCTATAAAACCGGATTAAGGCTGGAACAAGTCATTGTTTCCGTACTGCAAGTTTACGACTGTTTTCGCTAAAAAAGAAAAAAGATTTAATTTTCAAATTTCAGATTCGATTTCCAGATTATTAAATTGTGTCCCCCGTTACCAGATCGACGTATTTTTTTATCTGAAAGTTAATAGGATCAATTCCTTGGTAAACTAATAGGGGGCTACGGAGACGATTAAATTTTTAATTAAAATTTGTAATTATGGTATGAAAAATGTTATTTGATGCCCTTTCGATCTGAAATAAACCTCGTAGCCATCCGCTCAATGGTTTGTGCAATAGGCGAGTATTGGAAATCCGGAAGGAGTTGCAATAGCTTGGCGTTATTGTAAATGGACAATGCATGGGCTGTATTTGCGGTTTCCTTTGTTATGGCCGGGTTTTTTCCAAAGAGTTTTTGAATTTGTCCGAACCGCCATACCAAGCCTGTAATCAATGAATTGGCATAGATGCGGGGTGGCTTTTTTTCGAGTGAGTTAGCCATGAGCGTGAATATCTCCTGATACGAGTGGTTGCCCTCACTTACAATGTATCTTTCGGCTTCGTTGTCGCCATCCATTAGTATTGGCAATACTCTTGCAACGTCAAGCACATCCACCCAGGCATTTACACCCCTCGTATAAAACGGGAATTCATTCCAGGCAATTTTAATTAAGCCCGGTGAGCCGCCGCCTTCCCAATCGCCTTCACCGAGTATTATTCCCGGATTCACAATCACGGCATTGAGCCCTTCACCTATTCCCCGCCACACTTCTGTTTCGGCCATGTACTTGCTGAGTGCATAGGCTGAATTGTACTTACTTTCCCCCCATTGTTCTTCTTCGCTAATTTCCTTTTTACCGTCCCCTGGTCTGCCAAGTGCAGCTATTGAACTAACATATACCATTTTGGTAATACCCTGTTCTACAGCCTGATTCACTATATTGGTTGTGCTTTCGGGGTTGAAGTGCAGCATTCGTTCTTCCATATCCTTTTGAAACGAAACCAATGCGGCACAATGATAAACATGTGTTACGCCCCGCATTACCTCTTCAACATCAAAGATATCCAGGAGGTCGGCTTTGCACCACTCTGTGCCGGGTAATGAGGAGAGTTGTGTAGTTGGTGGGTTATTATGATATAACGCACGAACCTTTTCGCCCCGGGCCGATAGTTCGCGCATCAGGTGCTGCCCAAGAAAACCGCTCGCTCCGGTAACTAATATCATAATGTAGCCGCAAAAGTAAAGAATTAGTACACGCTAATTCTCATAGCATTATTGTTTCCTTCGTGTGTTTGCCTTTTTTCTTTAACATCGATTTCAGTCGATGACAAAATGCAGGTTTTACGGTCGCGAATTCTTAGTTTTGTTTAATTAATACTTGCATATGCGTCGCTTTTTATTGTTATCGTCGGTAGTATTTCTTTTTTGTGTTCAGCCCAGGGCTTTCGGTCAGCTTACGCCTGTGGCATTGAATACGAAAATACAATTGGCTACCGATAGTCTTTATACAATGGCATCGCTATGGGGTACTACGTTTGTAGAATTGTACAATGGGTCTCAGAAATATGAGGAATTGACGCCGTTAAGAACGGATTTGGCAGAATTTCT